>DASRRF010000152.1:0-1728 GCA_035695905.1 Micromonosporaceae bacterium
ACCGAGCGCTGGCCGGCGATCGCCGCCCTGATGACGACAACCACCGCGGCCACGTATCCGATCGCGAAGATCAGTTGGCCGACCAACCGCAGCGCGAGGCCGGCCACCTCGGCCCGCCGCACCCGGGTCTCCTCGCGCAGCCGCGCGGCGGCGTGCCGCGCGCGGAGCGTCCGTTGCAGGCCGAATAGGCGGATCTCCTTGGCCGCGGCCGGGCTGACCGCCAGCTCCAGCAGGTGCCACCCGAGACGCCGGGGTTCGGCGGACGCCAGTTCCGCGCGCTCCAGCCGGGTCTCGGCGAGTCTGCCTGCGATCAGCGGGGGTACGGCGAACAGCGGCAACAACAACAGCCACGGCTCGATCCGGGCCAGCAGCACGGCGGTCAGTACGATCTGCACGGACAGCGTGATCGCGGTCAGCACGGTCTGTACCCCGGCCCCGAGTTCCCACGTCTGCTTGCGGAGCAGCTCCATGCGGTCTGCGTAGTCCTGGCGTTCGTGCTGTTCGATACCCACCGTGCCTTGGGCGAGACCGCCCAGCTCGCGTTCGACCCGCAGGTGATGCAGGTCGGCCAGCTCGAAGAAGAAGATGTGTGCGAAGTGCTCCATCGTGAGGCTGAGCAGGGCCACGACGGCGACCACGACGGCCGCGACGACGGCCTTGGTCGTGTCGTGGGCCAGCGACGCGTCCGTGGTCACCGCCAGGAAGACGGCGACAAGCGGCGCGCTGACATTGCCCAGCAGCATGAGGACGGCAGAGATCAGCAGCCGGCCCGGGCTCGCCCGCCAACTCGAGGCGAGTACACCGAAGATACCCCGCCAAAGATCACGCATCGGCGGTCTGCTCCTCGGGCAGCTCATCGTCGGCAAACCGGGCGGCCTGCAGGGTGAACAGCTGCGCGTACCGGCCGCCGAGGGCGAGCAGCTCGTCGTGGGTGCCATCCTCGACCACACGGCCGTGCTCGAGCACCGCGATGCGGTCAGCGCGACGCACCGTCGAGAAGCGGTGGGAGATGACGATGCTGGTGGCGCCGCGAGTGAGGTCCAGGAACCGGTCGAAGAACGCGACCTCGGCGCGGGCGTCGAGGCTGGCCGTCGGCTCGTCGAGGACCAGAACCCTGGCGCCGCCGTCGACCGCCATCAGCGCCCGGGCGATGGCGACCCGCTGCCACTGGCCGCCCGACAGGTCCGCACCACCGGTGTACTGGCGCGACAACGGGGTGTCGACGCCGGCGGGCAGTGTCCGCACGAAATCCAGCGCACCGGCCCGCCGCAGCGCCTCGGTGATCGCCGCGTCGGCGCGGCCCGGGTCGGCGTCGAGCAACTCGCCGGCGCCGAAGCCGACGTTGTCGCGGACCGGCAGTTCGAAGTGGACGAAGTCCTGGAAGATCGCGGCGACCTTGCGCTGCCAGTCAGCACCGGCGAAGGTGCGGATGTCGACGCCGTCGGCGGTGATCCGGCCCGCTTCGGGCTCGTAGAGCCGGGCGAGCAGCTTCACCAGCGTGGTCTTGCCGGCTCCGTTGAGCCCGACCATCGCGAGCGAGCCACTGGCCGGGATGGTGAGGTCGAGCCGGTCGAGCACGAGTGGCCCACCCGTGGTGTATCGGAAGCTGACCTGCTCGAAGCAGATCTCGCGGACCGGCAGGCCGGCCGGGATCGGATCGGCGCCGGCCTCGTTCGCGGCCCCAGCGGTCAGCTCGCCGAACCGGCGCAGCGACCGGTACGCGCTCAT
>DASRRF010000153.1:0-1550 GCA_035695905.1 Micromonosporaceae bacterium
CGGTAGCTGCCCGCCACCGCCGCCCGCAGGCCAAGGTTGGGATCGGCGTCATCGACCGCGCCGAGATCGAGCAAGCGGTCGCCGTACCGGTCGAGCAGCTCGCCGGCGTCGAGCACCCGGCCGCGGGCCGCCGCCAGCTCCAGCGCCAGCGGTACCCCGCCTAGCCGGCGGACCAGCGTGGTCAGCGCGGCGGCCTCGGCCTCGGTCACCGGCTCCCTGCGTACCTCGGCCAGCCGGGCCAGGAAGAGCGCCGCCGCCGGGTACCGGGCCACCTCGGCGAGCCCGCCCGGCGCGGACTCCGGCGGTACCTCCAGCGGCTCGACCGGGAACTCCCGCTCGCCGGCCAGCCCCAGCGGGCGCCGGCCGGACAGCAGCAGCCGTAGCCTCGGCGCCCGCCGGCGCAGCCAGCGCACCGCGTCGCTGACCGCGTCGGACTGCTCGACCGCATCGATCATGAGTAGCGCCGGCGCCCGCAGCCGCTCCGGCAGGTCCGCGGCGCGGCCGACACCGAAGACCGACGCCACCGCGGCGAGCAGGTCGGCCTCCTCGGCCCGATCGGTAACCGCGATGCCGGCGACTCCGCCGGGAAACTGCGGCAAAAGCCGGTGGAGTACGGCGATGCCGAGACTGCTCTTGCCGACGCCGGCGAGACCGACCAGCGTGACGACCCGCGGGCCTGGATCCCGGGGCCGCCGGCCACCGGAGTCGGCCGGAGTGAGCAGGTCGACCAGCGTCTCGACCTCCGCATCCCGGCCGATCAGTGGAGTGGGCGCCGGCAGCGCCAGGGTCGGCGGGCGGTCAGGCGGCGCCCCCGAACCGCCGGTCGGGCCATCGGTTGGGCCGGCGGAGTCCCAGCCGACCACCCCCGGGGCCCGGGACGCGGCCATGAACCGCGCCCGGTCCTCGCCCTCCAGGCCCATCGCGGTGGCCAGCAACCCGACCGTCGTCCGCTGCGGCCGCGCCGCCCGCCCCCGCTCAAGATCACGGACGGTACGGACGCCAACGCCGGACTTCGCCGCCAGCTCCTCCTGGGTCAGACCGGTGGCCAGGCGCACGTCCCGCAGCAGCGCGGCGAAGTCCGCTCTGCTAGCTCTGCCCTTTTCCGGCGCCATGGGCAGGAAGATTACGCAGCCCACGCAGGGCATGGGAGAGGTGCGTCGGCCCCGCGACCGTGAAGATCCAAAAACCCGACAGTTCCGGTCAGCCGACGGGCAGGGCCGGCGCGGGCACTTTCGCTGTGCGGGTACGCCGGCGCAGCAGCCCAGGCGCCCACCAGTTCCAGTCCCCGAGCAGCGTCATCACTGCGGGCAGCAACAGGCCGCGAACCACGGTCACATCAAGGAGTACGGCCACTGCCATGCCGAACCCGATCTCCTTGACCGGTACGAGATCCCCGAGCACGAACCCGAGGAACACGATGCCGATACAGACCGCCGCGGACGTGATGATCGGGCCGGTCTTCGCGATGCCGGCGAGCACGGCCCGGTCGTTGTCCGCCCGGGCGTCCCACTCCTCCTTGATCCGGGCGAGCAGGAAGACCTCGTAGTCCA
>DASRRF010000154.1:0-9296 GCA_035695905.1 Micromonosporaceae bacterium
CGTCCAGCCAGCGGTCGGCGATTGGCCCCTTGGCCTGCAGGGCCAGGTCCGCGCGGTGCCGGCGGCGCGTGACGAGCAGGCAGAAGTCGACCGCCGGACCGACCACCCGGTCCGCCGCATCCTCCGGCCCGAACGTCCACAGTGCACCGCTCGGCGCGGTCAGCTCCACCCGGACCGGCGTGGCGGGTGCGTCTAGACCGCGGATCAAGAAGCCATTGGCGAGGGTACGCACACCGAGGTGCGCGATGTGCCGCAGCCGATCGGTCGGCTGGCGGCGTACGCCGAGCGCGGCCGCCACGTCGTCGGCGTGCGCCCAGGTCTCCATGATCCGTGCGGTGGCCATGGTGGGCGGCGACATCGGTGGCCCGTACCAGGGCAGCTTGACCCCGAGCGGCACCTCGGCGAGCGCCTTGGCCAGCGCGGCACGGCCGGCCCGCCAGCCGGACAGCAGCTCGGCCGGCGGGGCCAGGAACTCGTCCGCACCCCGGTCCACGAACCCGAGCGGATCGTCGGCCAACGCTTCGAGCTGCGCGGCGAACCCGTCGGGGTCGGTGGCGGCCAGCAGCGTCGCGTGGTCGGTCCAGGCGAGGTGGGCTATCTGGTGGGCGATCGTCCAGCCCTCGGCCGGGGTCGGGCGGGCCCACTGCGCATCGGTCAGCGGCGCGACCAGCGCGTCCAGCTCGGCGGACTCGTCAGCGAGATCGGTGAGCAGCGGCGCGAGGTCAACCATGACAGTCCTCAGGGTTGTAGGGCGGTGCTGAGTTGGCGCTTCCAGGTTTCGAGCAACGGGCCGCGGCGCGCCGAGTCGTCACCCAGCAGGTTCGCCACGCCGAGCCCACGAAGCAGATCAAGAGTCGCTTGTACGGCCTCGCGTACGCCCGGCCGGCGTTCGTCCGCGCCGAGCAGGTCCACGGTCAGCCGGTGCATCTCGCGGCCGAGCCGGGCCTCCAGCGGGACCAGGGCTGCCCACAGCTCTGGATCGGTACGGGCGGCGACCCACAGCTCCAGGGCGGCCACGAACAGCGGGCCGATGAACGCGGCGGCCAGGATGTCGACCACCAGGCCGAGCCGCTGCTCCGGATCGGCGGGCAGCGCGGTGGCCTCGGCCCGTAGCTCGGCCGCCCGGCGCTCGGCCAGGTGCCCGACGGCCGCGATGACCAGGGCCGCCTTCGTCGGGTAGTGGTGCAGCTGCGCTCCGCGGGAGACTCCCGCGTACTCGGCGATCACCGTGGTCGTCGTACCGGACCAGCCGCGGTCGACGAGGCACTCGACGGTCGCCTCCAGCAACCGGCCCTGGGTGGCACGGCTGCGCTCCTGCTGCGGCGTACGGGCCAACGGCTCTGGGTCGCTGCGCGGCGCCAGACGCGCCGAGCCAGAGTTGTCGCGAGGCACGGGTGCCAGCGTGCCGCGTGCAAAACAAACAGTCAAGCCTGACTGTTTCGAATCCTGCGAGGAGGGCTGCCCTTGGGGACAGCCCTCCTCCCGCTCCCGCTCTGCCGCTCCTCACAGCGCCGCGGTGGCGCCTCCGGCGCAGGCCGCGTACGCGTTGCCGAGTACGGCGACCGCGTTTCCGCAGACGTTGATGGGCGCCTGGATCGGTGCGTACACCTGGGTGCCGTTGAGGATTCCGGCGTTGCCGTGGCTGTCCAGGGCCGGTCCGCTGTCTCGTGTGCCGTGTTTTCCCTGGCCGTGTGACCGGGCCGGCGGCTTGACCTTGGGGTAACCCGGCTTCGTGCGCTGGGGCTGCGTGTGCGGCGCTTCCATATCGCTCTCGATCCGGGCCGCTTCGCCGTAGTGCTTGCCGTGCTTGGCCTTGCCGGCACCCTGGGTGGCGGTGGCGCCCCCGTCGCAGGACGCGTGCGCGTTGCCGAGCACCCCGATCGCGTTTCCGCAGACGTTGAGGGGTACCTGGATCGGCGCGTAGACCTGGGTACCGTTCAGGACCCCGGCGTTGCCGTGGCTGTCCAGGGTGGCTTGCCCGTGGCTGTGCGCCTCGCGGTAGTGGGCGGCGCTCCACTCCTCGTTGACGGCGGCCGCGTCGAGCGAGGCGGTGGCGCCTCCGCCGCAGGCGGCGTACGCGTCTCCGAGCAGCGCGATCGCGTTGCCGCAGACGTTGACGGGTAGCTGTACGGGCAACAGGATCTGGGTTCCGTTGAGGATGCCGCTGTTGTCGGCGCTGACCGCGGTCACGTCGGCATGCGCCGGTGCGCCGGCGGCGAGCAGCGCGCCGGCGGCGAGCGCGCCGGCGTTCAGTGAGCGTCGTACCCACGTCTTCATGGCGGGGGAACTCCTTCGATGGTCCAGGGAGGAAACGCGATCGCCCATAGTGGACAATTAGCCGCGCAGTGGTATAACGCGACCGCCGGGACCAACGACCGGCTCAGGGCGGGGTCACGTCATCGACCGAAATCGGTGTAGCTTGTGGGCACAATGCCGAAATGTCCGACTCGGTAGCTTGCCCGGCTCGTCTGCGGCGCGCCACCCGCGCCCGCCCGCGCCCCTCGCCCGCGCAACTTCTTGAAACCGCGCTATCACCAAGGGCCGGATGCCGCGACTTTCTGAAAACCGAGTCGATCAAGGGGGTGGGCGGGCGTCAGACGCGGGCGCGGCGGGCCAGCCGTTCGGGGTCCAGGATGATCACGCTCTTGCCGTCCAGCCGCAGCCAGCCGCGCGAGGCGAAGTCGGCCAGCGCCTTGTTCACCGTCTCCCGGGAGGCGCCGACCAGCTGGGCCAGCTCCTCCTGGGTGAGATCGTGGGTCACCCGCAGTACGCCGCCGTCCCGGGTACCGAAGCGACTGGCCATCTGTAGCAGGTTCTTGGCCACCCGGCCGGGTACGTCGGTGAAGATCAGATCAGCGAGCGCGTCGTTGGTCCGGCGCAGCCGGCGGGCGAGTACCCGTAGCAGCTGCTCGGCGATTTCGGGGCGGTTGGTCAGCCACGGCCGCAGCGCGGTCTTGCGCAACCGGACCAGCCTGGTGTCGGTGACCGCGGTCGCGGTGGCGGTACGCGGGCCGGGGTCGAACAAGGCCAGCTCGCCGACCATGTCGGAGGGGCCCATCACGGCGATCAGGTTCTGCCGGCCGTCGGCTGCCCGGCGGCCGACCTTGAGCTTGCCGGACAGCACGATGTAGAGGCTGTCGCCCGGCTCGCCCTCGTTGAAGACAACCTCGCCCTTGCGGATCTCGATCGTCTCCATCTCCTTGGCGAGGACCTCCGCCGCGTCTGGATCTACGCCCTGGAAGATCCCGCTACGCGCCAACACCTCGTCCATCGCGCACCTCCGCCTGCGCGTACGCCGCGCCAGGCAAGTCTAAACCGCCCGCGAGCGGGCCAAGTACCGAAGCGAGCAGGATGGCCCCATGCACCCCACGCTCACCCGGCGTACCGAGGCCGGCCGGCAGTTCCCGGTGCTCGTCTGGCACCTCGACCGGCCGCTGCTGGCGATCTCCACGGCGGTGCTCGGCGGCGGCCTCGGCCCGCGGCGCTGGGTCATCAACACCAAGGTCCCCATCGGGTACGACCGGAGCGACCCGGACGCCCACCTCGCCGAGATCGCCAGGGAGCTCGAACTGGAGGGGCCGGGGGTGGGCCTGATGACCGCGGTGGACGTCGCCGATCGCGTGCACGGCTCGGACGGCGGCGTACACGTGACCGCGACCGTCGGGCTGGGTAGCCCGGGGTGGGCCGCCGCGCCGGACGGGCATCTGCGCCGGGAGTCCAGATCGCGGTACGCCGTACCCGAACCCGGCACCGTCAACATCGTCGCCACCCTGCCCGTTCGGCTGAGCGAGGCGGCGCTGGTCAACGCCGTGGCAACCGCCACCGAGGCGAAGGCGCAGGCGCTCTGGGAGCTCGGCGTGGCCGCCACCGGTACGGCCACCGATGCGGTCTGCCTACTGTGCCCGATCGACGGCGAGGCGGCGCCGTACGGCGGTCCCCGGTCCACCTGGGGTGCTCGGCTGGCTCGCGCCGTACACGCCGCCGTCCTGCAGGGCGGACGGGCGGAACTACGGTGAGCGCGGGTGCAGTACCCTCGCCCGCAGCATGTTCGAGTCGGCCGGAATCGGGGGACAGCCGGTGCGCCCGCCGGGTGCGCGCGGCCGCCAGCTCGCGCTCATCGTGGCTGCCGCGATTCTCATCCTCGTCACCGCGGGGGTCATCACCGCCGTGGCGACCAACCGGGCGGACCCGCCCCGCGCCAGCTGGCGCGGCGCCCCGGCGGCCGACGTGCGTACCGAGACCCCGGCGGCCGGCCCGACCAGCCAGCCGCCGACGCCGGCCGACGAGACGATCTCGCTGTCCGCCACCGGCGACATCGTGATGGGCGATGCGCCCGGCGCGCTGCCGCCCAACGGCGGCAAGGGTTTCTTCGACGGCGTCAAGCGGGCGCTCGCGGCCGACCTGGTGATGGGCAACCTGGAGGAGCCAATCACCGAGGACACCGGACACGTCAAGTGCAGCCCGGGCTCGACGAGTTGCCACCAGTTCCGGGTCCCGCCGGGGTACGCGGCACACCTGCGCGACGGCGGCTTCGGCCTGCTCAACACCGCGAACAACCACGCGTACGACTTCGGCGCGCAGGGGCACACGAACACCCGGCACGCGCTGGAGCAGTACGGCCTGCGGCACACCGGCGACCCGGACGAGATCACGGTGGTGAACGTCAACCGGGTACGGGTGGCGGTACTGGGGTTCTCGTCGTACTCCTGGTCCAACAGCCTGATCGATCTCGCCGAGGCCAGGGCGGTCGTGCAGCGGGCGGCGACCCTGGCGGATCTGGTCGTGGTACAGGTGCACATGGGCGGCGAGGGCACGGACCGGACCCACGTACGGCCCGGAACCGAGACGTTCCTCGGCGAGAACCGGGGCGACCCGATCAAGTTCGCGCACACGGTCATCGATGCCGGGGCGGATCTCGTCGTCGGGCACGGCCCGCACGTGATGCGCGCGCTGGAGTTCTACCGCGGCCGGCTCATCGCGTACTCCCTGGGGAATTTTGCCGGTGGTGGCGGGACGCTGGCGGCAACCGGCGTGCTCGGCTACGGCGGGGTCCTGAAGGTCTCCCTGCATCGGGACGGACGGTGGGCGAGCGGCTCGGTCACCGCGACCACCCACCAGAACGGCGGCCTGCCGCGGTTGGATGCCGCCAACCGGAGCATCACGCTGCTGCGTTCGCTGTGCGCCGCGGATTTCCCGGCGACCGGCGCGCGGCTCGGCCCGGCCGGCGAGATCTCTCCGGCCAAGCCGTAGACCGTCGTACCCGCGACGTAGGCTCGCGGCTGTGAGTAAGCGAGCCGGCGCGGCGGCGCCTTCAGCGCCGGACGAGCGAGCGAACCAGGAGACGCTGTGAGTAAGCGAGCCGGCGCAGGCGCCGGAGTGATGGAGACGGATCTTTCCCGGAAGCGCCGGGCCCGGCGGATGGCCCGGGAGCTCGCGGAGATCCACCCCGACGCCCACTGCGAGCTGGACCACAACGGTCCGCTGCAGCTCGCGGTCGCGACGATCCTGTCCGCGCAATGCACCGACCAGAAGGTCAACGAGGTGACGCCGAAGGTCTTCGCGCGGTACCCGACGGCGGCCGACTACGCGGCGGCGGACCGGGCCGAGATGGAGGAGATGCTCAAGCCGACCGGCTTCTTCCGGAACAAGACCGACTCGCTGATCAAGCTCGGTCAGGCGCTGGTCGAGCGGTACGGCGGGCAGGTACCCGGCCGGATGGTGGATCTCGTGACGCTGCCCGGGATCGGGCGCAAGACCGCGAACGTGATTCTCGGCAACGCGTTCGGCGTGCCGGGCATCACCGTCGATACGCATTTCCATCGGCTGGTCGGCCGCTGGGCGTGGACCGAGGAGAAGGATCCCGTCAAGATCGAGATCGCGGTCGGCAAGCTGATCGAGAAGCGGGACTGGACGATGCTGTCCCACCGGGTGATCTTCCACGGCCGGCGGGTCTGCCACGCGCGCAAGCCGGCCTGCGGCGCGTGCACGCTGGCCCAGTGGTGCCCGTCGTACGGCACCGGGCCGATCGACCCGCAGGCCGCGGTCAAGCTGCTCAAGGGGCCGCGGGTGGCCGAGCTGGCCGCGCACGCCGGCATCGCGGTGCCCGATGGACGCCCGTGACCGGGTCGCCGGGCTCGGCCTGGCGCTGCTGCTAGCCCTGGCCGGTTGCGCCGGGCCGTCCCGAGCCACGAGTCCCGAGGCGGTGCGCGCCGGCAGCTGCCTGCCTGCGCCGCCGAGCGGGCCGGGTCGTTCCGGCCAGAGCGGTGACCGGTTGCCCGATGTCGTGCTGCCCTGCTTCGACGGTTCCGGAAGTGTCCATATTGGACAGTTGCGGGGGCCGGCGGTGGTCAACCTGTGGGCGTCCTGGTGCGGCCCGTGCCGCGCGGAGCTGCCGTCCTTCCAGGCGTACGCGGTGCGGGCCGGCGGGCGGGTGGCGGTGCTCGGGATTGACACCGCGGACACCCGGGCCGGCGGCGCGTCGATTGTCGAGGAC
This sequence comes from Micromonosporaceae bacterium, assembly GCA_035695905.1. GTDB lineage: Bacteria > Actinomycetota > Actinomycetes > Mycobacteriales > Micromonosporaceae > EFPC-2. The sequence continues at coordinate 6,494 of DASRRF010000154.1, forward strand.
CTGCACCTCACGTTCCCGATCGTGGTCGACGAGGGTAAGGCGGTCGGCAACGCGCTCGGGCGGTCCGCGCTACCGGTCACGCTCTTCGTCGACGCCGGCGGGCGGATCGTGTACGTCTACCAGCAGGAGGCGCTGGACGAGCGGCACCTGACCCGGCTCGTCGAGGAGCACCTCGGGGTGGTGCTGCCGAGTTGACTGGGCTGCCGGCCTGGTGGGAGCCGTTGCTCAGCAGGGTTCGCGATGCGCGCACGCAGGATTTCACCCGGCTGCCGCTGCCGGCCGACGGCGGGCGGCCCAGTGCCGTCCTGGTACTCCTCGGCGAGCAGGACCACCGCGGGCCGGACGTACTGATCGTCCAGCGGGCCGCGACCATGCGTACGCACGCCGGGCAGGCAGCATTCCCGGGCGGTGGATCGGATCCCGGCGACAAGGATGCGCCCGCGACCGCGCTGCGCGAGGCGGCCGAGGAGGTCGGGCTGGATGCCGCCACGGTTCAGGTGCTGGCCACGCTGCCTCCACTGTGGATCCCGGTCAGCGACTATGTGGTGACCCCGGTGCTCGCCTGGTGGCGCGAGCCGCATGAGGTGTACCCGAGGGACCCGGCGGAAATCGCCGGGGTGGCCCGGCTGCCCGTCGCGGACCTCACCGATCCGGCGCACCGGCTGCGGGTACGCCATCCGAGCGGCTTCGTGGGACCCGCGTTCCGTACCGGTGGGCTGCTGGTCTGGGGCTTCACGGCCGGTGTGCTGTCCGCCCTGCTGGACATGGCCGGCTGGGCGCGTCCGTGGTCTCCCGACCGGATCGAGGAGCTGCCGATCGCCGCGGATGACGCGATCGACGGCGACGCGGGCGGTGCTGGCTAGCCGCCGTACCCTGAACCCGTGGCCGTCGACCTCTTCCTGGTGCTGCTCGTGGTGATCTTCGCCGTCAACGGGTACCGGCAGGGGTTCCTGGTCGGGGCGATGTCGCTGGCCGGGTTCTTCAGCGGTGCGCTGATCGGGCTGCAGCTCGGTCCGGCGCTCGGCCGCCAGTTCGCCGACGACCAGCTGCGGGTGGTCGTCTCGCTGATCACGATCTTCGGGCTGGCGGTGCTCGGACAGGCCGTCGCCGGCTGGTTGGGCAGCCGGATCCGGCACGCGATCACCAGCCAGTACGGCCAGGCCGCGGACGATGCCGGCGGCGCCGTGATTTCGGTCATCGCGGTCCTGCTGGTGGCCTGGTTGGTGGCCGCGCCGCTGGGCGACTCGTCGCTGCCCTGGCTGGCCCGGTCGGTACGGCACAGCGCGATCCTCGGCGGGATCGACCGGCTGATGCCGCGCGGCGCCGACCGGCTCTCCGACGCGCTGCGCAGCACCGTGGACACCCGCAACTTCCCGGACGTATTCGGCGATCTCGTGCCGACCCGGGTACGCGAGGTCGAGCCGCCGGATCCGCGGCTGGCCGGCTCACCGGTGGTCGCCCGGGCCCGGCAGTCCGTGGTGAAGGTGCTCGGCAGCGCACCGAGCTGCTCGCGGCGGATCGAGGGCTCCGGGTTCGTCTTCGCGCCCGAGCATGTGATGACGAACGCGCACGTGGTGGCCGGTACGAAATCGGTGAGCGTGGAGCTGGGCGGCACCCGTACGCCCGGCCGGATCGTGGTCTACGACCCGGAGCGGGATCTCGCCGTGATCTACGTACCCGGGCTGGCGGCGCCGCCGATGACGTTCGCCACCGCGGACGCGAGTACGAACACCGATGCGATCGTGATCGGCTACCCGCTGGACGGCCCGTACAACGCGCAGGGCGCCCGGGTCCGCGACGTGCGGGACATCACCGGGCCGGACATCTACGACGAGCACACCGTACGCCGGGAGATCTACACGATCCGCGCGCTGGTCCGCAGCGGGAACTCGGGTGGCCCGCTGGTCGCCGCGGACGGGCACGTGCTGGGTGTCATCTTCGCTGCCGCCGCGGACGACACGAACACCGGGTTCGCGGTGACCGCGGACGAGGCCGCGACGGTGGCGGCGGCCGGGCGGGACGAGACGGAACCGGCCGGTACCGGCAGGTGCACTTAGACAGCCGCGTGGCTACCGAGGTGGCGTGGGGGTTCGGCCGGGTCGGAGGGGCCGAACTCGGCCACGCCCGGCGGCGGCGCGGTGTCCAGCGGGTTCGCGGCGACCTCGGCGACCGGCGCCTGCAGCGCCCTTACCGGATCCACCAGGCCGAACCCGAAGCGGCTGTCCCGACCGGGCGCGCCGAGATCGCGCGCGGTCTGGGTGAGCCGCTGTACCACGTTCGCCGCGGACATCCGCGGCCACCGCGCGCGTACCAACGCGGCCGTCGCGCTGACCAGCGGCGCGGCGAAGCTGGTGCCCTGGACCCGCCAGTAGCCGCCGCGCGGAGCGGCGCCGAGCAGGTCCGTGGCCGGCGCGGTGAGTACGGTGGCCGGCCCGGTCAACGAACCGGGCCAGAGCGGGTCGGAGGCGTCGGCCGACTCCAGGTCCACCCCGGACACGGCGAGCACACCGGGCTCGCGAGCCGGGTACCACACCTCGGTCGGCTCACCGGCCAGCCGGTTGCCGGTACACGCGACGACCACGACGTCCCGGCTGAACGCGTAGTCCAGCGCGTCGGCCAGCGCCGGGTTGTACGCGGCGCCGCCGAGCGACAGGTTGATCACCTGGGCGCCGTGGTCCACCGCCCACTGCACCCCGCGGGCCACCACAATCGCGTCGTCGTACCGGTTCTGCGCGTCCAGCACGCGGACCGGAAGGATCTTCGAGGACGGCGCGAGGCCGACCACGCCGTTGCCGTCGTCGCC
>DASRRF010000155.1:0-3551 GCA_035695905.1 Micromonosporaceae bacterium
GGCAAGTCGGTATCGTCGATGGCGGTGATGGGCCTGCTCCCGCCCAGCGCGCGGGTCACCGGGTCGGTCCGGTTCCAGGGCAGGGAGCTGCTCGGCCGGCCGGACCGGGAGTTGTCCAGCATCCGCGGCCGCAAGATCTCAATGATCTTCCAGGACCCGCTCTCCGCGCTCACCCCGGTGTATCCGGTCGGCGACCAGATCGCCGAGGCGGTGCTGGTACACACGAAAATCTCCAAGGACGCGGCCGGCAAGCGCGCCGTCGAGCTGCTCGACCTGGTGGGCATCCCGAATCCGAAGGTACGGGCGACCGCCTTCCCGCACGAGTTCTCCGGCGGCATGCGACAGCGCGCGATGATCGCCATGGCGATCGCGAACGACCCGGATCTGGTTATCGCGGACGAGCCGACCACCGCTCTCGACGTGACGATCCAGGCGCAGATCCTGGAGGTGCTGCACACCGCGCGGGACACCACCGGCGCCGCGATCATCATGATCACGCATGATCTCGGCGTGGTCGCCGGCTTCGCGGACCGGATCATCGTCATGTACGCCGGCAAGCCGGTCGAGTCCGGCTCGGTCGACGACGTCTTCTACCGGCCGCGGATGCCGTACACGTTGGGGCTTCTCGGTTCGATCCCGCGCCTCGACGTGGGCGAACGGCAGCCGCTCACGCCGATCGAGGGCAGCCCGCCATCGCTGGTACGCCTGCCGAGGGGCTGCCCGTTCGAACCCCGCTGCCCGATCCGCGTCGACGTCTGCTCCGAGGTGGAGCCGGAGCCGGTGCCGGCGTCCGGGCCGGCCCACCTCGCCGCGTGCCACCGCAGCGAGGAGATCGAGCGGCAGCGACTGACCAGCGTGGACGTGTTTCCGGCCGCGGTGGCACCGGAGGTGCGCGCCGCGGCGATCCCCCGCGAGCAGCGCCCGGTGGTACTTGAGGTCGAGCACCTGGTCCGGCACTACCCGCTGGTCAAGGGCGCGGTGTTCCGGCGCACGGTCGGTACGGTTCAGGCGGTCAACGGGATCAGCCTGGACATCCGCGAGGGCGAGACGCTGGGCCTGGTCGGCGAGTCCGGTTGCGGCAAGACCACCACGATCATGGAAATTCTCCATCTGGTACGGCCGCAGGCCGGGAAGATCGTCGTACTCGGCAAGGACACCGCGACGATGACCGGTGCGGACCGGTTCGCGGTACGCCGGGACCTGCAGGTGGTGTTCCAGGACCCGATGGCCTCGCTGGATCCGCGGCTGCCGCTCGGCGACATCCTGGCCGAGCCGCTGGTCACCCACCGGGTACCCGGGCCGGAGCGGGCCAGGCGGGTACGCGAGCTGCTTCGCCTGGTCGGGCTGCGCCCGGAGCATGCGAACCGCTACCCGCAGGAGTTCTCCGGTGGCCAGCGGCAGCGGGTCGGCATCGCCCGGGCGCTCGCGTTGCGGCCGAAGGTGCTGGTCCTGGACGAGCCGGTGTCCGCGTTGGACGTGTCGATCCGGGCCGGCGTGATCAACCTGCTCGAACAGCTGCGCGCCGAGTTCGGCCTGGCGTACCTGTTCGTGGCGCACGATCTGTCGGTCGTACGGCACATCGCCGATCGGGTCGCGGTGATGTATCTGGGGACGATCGCCGAGATCGGTGCGGTGAACCGGGTCTTCGAGGTGCCGGCGCATCCGTACACCCAGGCCCTGCTCTCCGCGATCCCGATCCCGGATCCGCGCAAGGAGCGCCGGCGCCGCCGGATCGTGTTGCGGGGTGACCTGCCGAGCCCGGCCGACCCGCCGTCCGGATGCCCGTTCCGGACCCGGTGCCAGAGGTTTGCCGATCAGCTCGCCGACACGCAGCGCCAGTTGTGCATCGCGCAAGCCCCGCCGCCGCGGCGGTGCGGCGGTGCCGATGTGGACCACCAAGCCGCCTGCCACTACGCGGACGACACCACACACCGACACATGGAGGACAGATGAGGCACAGCCTGCGCGCGAGATCGTTCCTCTCGTCCGTCGCTGCGCTCGCCCTTGTTGGCGGCCTGGCGGCCTGCGGTGGCTCCGGCAACAAGCCGGCCCCCCGGGCGGCCCCGAAGGCGAGCGAGAACCAGCTCAACGCGTTGGCCCGCGACAAGATCCAGGATGGTGGCAAGCTGACCTGGCCGCTGTCGGGCCTGCCGGCGAACTTCAACTACAACCAGCTGGACGGTACGGACAAGGACAACGCCGACGTCATCCAGGCGTTGATGCCGCGGACGTACTACACCGACGCGGCCGGCAAGCCGTACGTCAACAAGGATTTCCTCGCGGCGGACCCGACCGTCAGGACCGAGCCCAAGCAGGTGGTCACCTACAAGATCAACCCCAGGGCGATCTGGTCCGACGACACGCCGATCACCTGGGAGGACTTCCACTGGCAGTGGAAGGCGAGCAACGGGACCGAAAAGGCTTACCAGATCTCGTCCGCCAACGGGTACGAGCAGATCGAGAGCGTCGAGAAGGGCACCGACGACCACGAGGTCGTGGTGACCTACAAGACGAAGTACGCGGACTGGACGTCGCTGTTCTCGCCGGTCTACCCGGCGTCGACGAACAGGGACCCGAAGGTGTTCAACGAGGGCTGGAAGAACAAGCCGTTGACCACCGGCGGTCCGTTCAAGCTGGACAGCGTGGACGCCACGGCGAAGACCGTGACGCTGGTACGCAATGAGAAATGGTGGGGCTCACCGGCCAAGCTGGACACGATCGTCTACCGGGCGATCGAGCCGGATGCGCAGGTCGACGCGCTGGCCAACGGCGAGGTCGACTTCACCGACATCGGGCCGGCCGTGGCGAAGTACCAGCGGGCCAAGACCATCGCCACCGTCCAGATCCGCCGTGCCGGTGGTCCGAACTTCCGGCACATCACAATCAACGCGACGTCCCCGCAGCTTCGGGACGTGAAGGTACGCCAGGCGCTGGCCATGGGGATCGACCGGGACAAGATTGGCAAAGCGCTCCTCGGCCCGATGGACCTCGACCCGACCGCCCTGCAGAACCACATCTTCATGGCCAACCAGGACGGGTACCAGGACATCGCCGGCGACGTCGGCCGGTTCAACGCGGAGAAGGCCAGGTCCATGCTGGACGAGGCCGGCTGGAGGCTGAACGGCAACGTCCGGAAGAAGGACGGCAAGGCGCTGGACATCAACTTCGTGATCCCGACCGGCGTGGCGACCAGCAAGCAGGAGTCCGAGCTGATCCAGAACATGCTCGCCGCGATCGGGGTGGCGGTAAGGATCAACGCGGTGCCGGTGGACGACTTCTTCGACAAGTACATCACCCCGGGGCAGTTCGACTTCACGGTCTTCTCCTGGCTGGGTACGCCGTACCCGATCAGCTCGGCCAAGTCGATCTACGCCAATCCGAGGAGGAACGCCGACGGCACGCTGGACATCCAGCAGAACTACGCCCGGACGGGCACACCGGAGATCGACGCCCTGTTCGACCAGGCCACGGCCGAGGTCGATCAGCAGAAGGCGATCGACCTGGTCAATCAAGCCGATGCCGCCATCTGGGACCAGGTCCATTCGCTGACG
>DASRRF010000156.1:0-8328 GCA_035695905.1 Micromonosporaceae bacterium
CGGGCGTCGGCACGGTGCCCGGCCGCGGCACTCATCATGCCGCCGAGCGCGAGGCTGATGGCGGCAACCAGCAGCACCAACCAGAAGTGGGACGGTGAGTCGTGCCACACCAGATCGGCCGGCGGGTACCCGAGCAGCAGCCACAGCCCGGCCAGCGGCAGGGCAAGGTGCAACGTCCACACCGCGGCACGCAACGACGACCCCCCTGCGGCTTAGTCCGAGTGTGCAGTTGTACGCAGACACCGTAACGCTCACTGGGGTTCACTACTCACGACCGTGCTTCACCTTCTGGAGTCAGCATGAGGTTCAAAGGACCGATCCTCACCCTCGTCGGCGGGCTCACGTTCGCCCTGATCCTGCTCGCCCTGAACCTGCGGGCGACGCCGAACCGCCCGCGTGCCGCGGCGGAGAGCGCCGCACCGACTAGCTCGATCGGCACCGCGCCGGCGACCAGCGGGGTGTCGCCGCAGCGGTCGGCCGTGTCGGTGGCCGCCGGCACGGCGACCTACGCGGGCTCGGTTGACGGCGGTTCCGCCTCGATCGCCATTGCCGTACACGGCACGAAGGCCGCCGCGTACCTCTGCGACGGCCGGCGTACCGAGGCCTGGCTGACGGGTACGGCGATCGCCGGCACTCTCGCGCTGACTAGCCGCAGCGTGGGCGGGGTGGCGGGGTCGAGGGAAGGCAATGGGACGCTGACCGGGACGTACGACGGCACGTACGCCGCCGGCACGCTGACCGCCGCCGGTCGACAGTGGACATTTCGGGTCAAGCTCGTGCAGCCGCCGTCCGGGATCTACCGCGCGAGTGCCAACGTACGCAACGCTGTCGTGGTCGGCACCTGGATCCGGGTGAACGGCACGCAGGTCGGCGTCATCACGACCGACGACATACCGACCGCGGCACCGCCGCTGGACACCACCACGAACTCGGTGACCGTCGGCGGCGTGACGCTCAACGCGGCGCCCGTCGACCCCGCGACCCTGCCCGGCTGAGCGAGGAGCACCCCATGACGCAAGCACCATTCGCCCATCCGGGCCGGCTGCTCGTACCGCTCGCGGCCGGCGCGGCGGTGTCGATTTCGCTCGGCGTGTACGGCCGGCTGCACACACCGACCGGGATCGCGGTCAACCTGGCCGGCTTCTCCAGCCCGCAGACGGTCAAGGTCTGGCTGGCCACCGCCGCGCTGTTCTTCGTGTTGCTACAACTGGGTTCCGCGCTGGCCATGTTCGGCAAGATCCCACGGGTGGTCGCGCCACCGTGGATCGGCGCCGTGCACCGCTGGTCCGGCCGTACCGCGTTCCTGCTCGCCATACCCGTTGCCATGCATTGCCTCTACGCGCTCGGCTTCCAGTCCGGCAGCCCGCGTACCGTACTGCATTCGCTGTTGGGGTGCCTGTTCTTCGGCGCGTTCACGGTGAAGATGCTCGCGCTGACCCGGCGCGGGCTGCCCGGCTGGGCGCTGCCGCTGCTCGGCGGGGTGGTCTTCACCGCGCTCGTCGGGCTATGGCTCAGCTCGTCGTTCTGGTTCTTCAGCACCGCCGGCATCAAGTTCTAGAGCGCCCATAGGGTGCCAAAATCCAAGGGGACTGTCTACATGGGACCACATATCTCCCGGCGGGCGATCGTGTCCGGCGCCGGCGCGGCGCTGGCCGGAGTCGCGCTGGCCGGCTGCAGCACGTACGGCGGCTCGTCCGGCCAGCCGGCGCCGGACACCCAGGCCACCGGCGGGCCGGTGGCGAAGACGGCCGACATCCCGGTCGGCGGCGGCAAGCTCGTCTCGAACGGGAAAGTGGTGGTGACCCAGCCGCGGGCCGGCACGTTCACGGCGTTCTCGGCGATCTGCACGCACCAGGGCTGCGCGGTCTCCGAGATCAAGGACGGCACGATCAACTGCCCGTGCCACGGCAGCCGGTTCGCCGTCGCGGACGGCTCGGTGGCCAACGGTCCCGCCACCGAGCCGCTGCCCGCGGTAAAGATCACGGTCAACGGGGATTCGATCGCGCTCGGTTGATTACGTCCTATCCGCGCGGCTTTGCGGCACTGGCCGGATGGCTGACGTCTGGTCCTGATACCCGACCTACAGTCGCCGCATGCGATCGAAGCGCCTGACCACCGGGCTCCTGGCGGTGGTCGTCGGCGCCTCGGTGGCGCCGACCGGCTACGCCCTGGCCGGCCAGGGCGTCCACCCGGTCGCCGCGGTCAGCGCCAGCTCCGCGCCGGTCCTGCCGTTTCCGGTGGGGGTACGGCAGATCGCGCTGAACCGGGCCGGCCGGCCGCTGCCGACCACGGTGTGGTACCCGGCTTCCGGCACCGGGGTGGCCGCCGGGCGCTTCCCGATCGTCCTGCTCAGCCACGGGTTGCACGCGCTGCCGGAGCACCTCGCGCCGATCGCGACCCGCTGGGCGTCGGCCGGGTTCGTGGTGGCCGCCCCGCGGTATCCGTACACCAGCAAGGAGTCCGTACGCTTCGACCGCGACGACGTACGCAACCAGCCGGCCGACGCGGCGTACGTCATCGGCGAGCTGGCCCGCCTCGACGGGATGGCCGGTGACCCGCTCGCCGGCCACCTGGACACCGAGCGGGTGGCCGCCGCCGGGCACTCCGCCGGCGGGCACACCACTACCGGGATGTTCGTCGCCGGGCACTCCGCGGCGTTGCGGGCCGGCATCGTCATCGCCGGCGCCCAGCTCGCCCCGTTCGGTGGCCCGGCCGCCCGGATGCTGTACGTGCACGGCGATGCGGACAAGGTGGTCGGGTACTCCCGCGGCCGGGCGGCTTTCGACCGTACCCCTTGGTCCAAGGCTTTTCTCACGCTACGCGGCCAGGGCCACGGCGAGTTCCTCAGCTCGGGCGCCCGCTGCTTCCCGCAGTTGGTCCGGGTGACGACCGACTTCCTGCGCTGGACGCTCTACGGCGATCTGGCCGCCCGCAACCGGCTGCGCACCGGCGGCACGCTGCCCGGCATCTCCGCGCTCACCGATCGGCTGTGACCGGGTTCTCCAGCAGGATTTTGATCCGCCGCCCATCCGGGTCGGCGTGCTCGCGGAACACGGACTCCGCGTCGTGCCACAGCATCCGCCCGGTAATCAGCGACCGGAAGCCGGCCAGGTCCGCGTGCACCGCCCGGGCGCCGGCCCGCAGGTACCGCCGCCACGGCGGGGAGATGCTGCCCACCACGGTGAGGTTGCGCCGGACCAGCGGGTGTACCCCGATCGCGTACCCGGTGTTCGCGGGGTTTCCCAGCAACAGGATCCGCCCGCCGGGCCGTACCGCGTCCAGGCAGAGTTGCAGGGTACGGCCGTACTCGTCATGGCCGACCGCCTCGACCACGATATCGGCGGAGGCCGACAGGGTGGCTGACCATCCAGAGTAGACAGTCGCGCCGAGCAGGGTGGCGCCGGCCGTGCGGCGGAACGCGTTCGGCTCGATCGCGGTGAGGCCGGCGATCCCGCGCCGGGCCAGCAACAGCCCGCAGATCAGCCCGATCCCGCCGAGCCCGATCAGGGTGACCCGGGCGCCGCGTACGCTGCCCAGGCGGCGCAGGCCGTGCAGCACCGCGGCGGCCGGCTGGCCCAGCGGCGCGTACGGAAGCTCCACTGTGGACCAGTCGGTCAACGGCGCGATGCGCTCCGCGCCTGCCGCGAACACCTCGGCCAGCCCGGTGTCGTCGTTGGGGATGGCGAGCACCGGCGTACCCGGCAGCAGTCGCGGTATCCGGCTGGCCAGTACGGTGCCGGCGCATTCGTGCAGCGGTGCGCCGAGCGGCAGCGGTGGCGCGTGGTCCGGCCAGGCGCCGGTGAACTTCGGTACGTCGCTGCCGCAGACGGTGGCGTACCGCAGCCGGATCGTCGCCTCGCCCTCGGCCGGGCTCGGTACCGGCACGCTGCGCCGGACCATCCGCCACGCCTCCACCACCTGCAGCGCGTACACCCCGGTCAGCCGAGGTCCAGCTCGTACACCCCGGGCGACACCTCGGTCAGCGGGTACGTGCGCAGTGCGGGAATCGACCGGCAGGGGCTCTGCCCGGTACGCGGATCGAACGGCAGGTTGTGCCACGCGCACCGCAGCCAGCCACCGTGCAGGTACCCGTTGGCCAGGTCGGCGGCCTGATGCGGGCAGCGGCGGCCCACCGCGAACAGCCCGTCGGCGGTGTGCACGACGCAGACCGACCCGGTCACCGGGTGGATGCTGCCGGGCGGCACGTCGCGCAGGTCCAGCCGCATGGTCCGCCGCTCGGTCATCGGCGTTACCGGGCTGCCGTGCCGGGGCGGAAACGGATCGCCCGCCGCGCCGCGCCGATCGCCTGCCGCGCCGCGCTGATCGTCAACCGCGAGCGCAGCGAGGCGAACCGGCGCAGCGGGGTACCCAGCAGGCGCAGGTCGTAGTACGGCACCCAGCCGGTACCGCGGTGCCGGTACCGGGGCGGACCCAGGCTGATCCGGGTGGTCAGCACGAACCGCGTCTCGTCGGTGATGTTCACCTCGGTCGCGTGCAGGTGATCGCCGTGGAAGACCAGGGTGTCGGCGGGTTCCAGGCAGACGCCGCCGGGCCGGCCGACGTACTGCGCCGGATCCCCCGCCTCGCCGACCCGGCGCAGCCCTTCGCCGTACCGCTTCGGGTAGAACAGCAGGCCGTTGCCGGGCGAGACCCGCCCGATCGCCATCCACAGGTTCACCGCGTTCCTGCCCTGGCTGAACCAGGAGTCCAGATGCGGGCCGTGCGGTGTCATGAACCCCGCCTCCCGGACCAGCATCGCGCGGTACTGCGCGACCACGTCCTCGGGCATCATGATCCGTACGTAGACCCGCCCGCAGACGTAGACCGGCCGCGGCTGGGTACGCAGCGCGTTGACCAGCAGCGCGGTCAACGCGAACGAATGGTCCGCCAGGCCGGTGGCGAGCCGCTTGCGCAGCAGCAGAACCTGGTGCACATCCAGGTGGTCGTGCAGCCGCTCCACGCCGTCGGCGGCGACCGCGGCCCGGGCGTGCGGCGAGGCGCACGCCTCGACCGCATCGAGGATGAGCCGTTTCAGGTCATCGAACATCCCGGTCTGGCGTAGCGCTCCGGCGATGCGTACCACCTCGCCGTCCAGTACATCGGCCAGGTTCAGCTGCACCGGGGGCGTCGCGGAGACCGTCCGTACCGGTGCGAGCAGGCCGTGCCGCAACGCGTCCAGCGGGGGCGTCATGCGGTGACCCGGACAGCCCGGCCGACCGTACGACTGGCCGTCCACACGTCACCCACCGCCGGTGCGACCCGCCGGGCCGCGGCGGCGAGCGCGACCAACCGCGGCACCTCGTCGGCCGGGGCGGCGACCAGGCTACGGCTCTCCTCCAGCCCGGTGAGCCGGACGTCGAACGGCGCACCGGACATGTCCCGCAGGACCAGCCCGGCCTCCACGGCCAGCAGCGCGCCGGGGTGCAGATCGAGCTCGCCGACCCGGTAGCCGACCAGGCCGTCGACATCCCCGCGGGCGAGCATGGTCCAGCACAGCAGCGGCGCCCACAGTTGCAGCATCCGGGCCGAGTTGCGGTCGGCGAGCAGGCGCAACGCCGCCGCGGTGTGATCGTCGGCGGCGACCCGGTACCCCTGGGTCCAGGCCAGCAGCGGGCGGGCCCGGGGCCGGTCGGAGTGCCGGTGCAGCCGGCCGCCGTCCGGACCCCACGCGCCGCGGCCGCGGATCGCGGACCAGGTGCGGCTTGCGACCGGTTCGTGAATGGCGGTGACCACCGGCAGCCGGTGGTCGCACAGGGCCACCCCGACCGCGTACGCGGGCAGCCCGATCGCCAGGTTGTTCGTACCGTCCAGCGGGTCGACGAGCCAGCAGTACCGGCTGTCCGGGCCGAGTACGCCGGCCTCCTCGGTGATGATGCGGTGGCCCGGGAAGCTGGCCCGGATCTTGGCGACGATCACCCGCTCGGCCGCCACATCCAGATCGGTCACCACGTCCCCGGCACCCTTGGCGGTGATGGTGAAGCCGTTGCCGGCCCGGGCCCGCAGCAGAGCTCCGGCGGCCTCGGTGGCCTCGATCGCGACCCTCCGTACCCGTGCGAGGTCCACATCGGATAGTGCCATGACCGCCCTCCCTTCCCGAGCCGCGGCGGAGCCGCTCATCAAGTACCGGTGCGTTGTACGGTCACCCCGCTCGTTTCGTACCTAACGCCGAGAACCTGTGCGGCGAGCCGGAACTCCTCCCGGGTGCCGGGCCGCCGGACCACCCGATGGCTACGGGTGCCCGGGTCGCCCAGCGCGTACTCCGGCGGCGGCAGCCGGGTCTCGGCCAGCACCAGCGTCGCCGCCGCGGCGGGCGTACGGGTGGTGTGGAACCGCCCGGCCGGCAGGGTGTACGTCTGCCCGGGCCCGACCCGCTGCGTGCCGACCACCCGGTAGGCCACCAGCCGGGACGTCGGGCTGATTTTGTCGACACCACCTTCGCTGATGATCGCACAGATCCGGTGCGTACCGCCCTCCTCGATCCCGATCAGTTCGTTGTTGACCTGCCCGCACACCACATGGCTGGTCAGGTCCCAGGTGTGCGCGTGTACCGGTGACGTGGTCAGCTCGGCATCGCCTAGGCCGGGCAGCCAGACGTGCAGGCACAGCCCGAGGCCGGTACCCCGGTGCAGCGGCAGGCATAAGAACCCGAGCGGGTGGCGGATCAGCGCGTCGGCGTACCGGGCGGCGCGGATCAGCACGTCGGTGGCGCAGGCGCGCAGCTGGCCGCCCGCCGTACCGGCGGCGATCAGGCCGCCCAGCTCGGCGGCCTCGTCACGCGTAAGGATTCCTGGCATGCAGCGCCTTCTCGATCACCCGGCTGACGTCGCCGTCCAGCATCTGGATTGGCAGGTTCAGTACCTCGAACAGCCCGCGTACCTCCTCGGGGGACGGCTCGTCGGCGAGCGGCACTCCGGCGGCCAGCTCCAGCGGTACCCGGCGGGCCTGCTCGAGGCTGTTGCGCAGCTCGGTGTCGTAGCTCGCGTAGAGGAACGTGTCGGACGGCACGAGCAGCGCCGGCAGCCGCCCGTCATCCTGCGTGATCAGCACTCCGTTGGCCGACAGGTCGAAGCGGAACACGGTCATCGTGGGGGTCAGGCCGAGCCGCAGGTCCAGCAGCCGGAAACGCTCCTGGTGCCAGCACGCGGCGAGGATCGTGGCGCACGACTCGACCCTGGTGCGTTCGGCGGTCCAGATCTCCCCGGTGCCGTCCGGCATCGCGGACAGCGAGCGGCGGAACCGGGCGTACCGCTCGCATACCACCTGGTCCGCCGGGTCGAGGATCTCCAGCCGCATGACCAGTGAGCGGCGCTCCTGCCGCGCGGTACGGACCAGCTCGGGCAGGGTAACCGCGCGCATGTACGTACCGGTCCCGCCCTTGAAGACCCACCGGTCGGTGTGCGCGCGGGCCTGCGCGTGCGCCCGCCCGACATCCGGGCCGATGATCAGCTTGACCACGGCCGTCTGGTCCAGCGCCTGGCCGGCCTCGGTGAGCGCCTTCTCCAGCACGTCGAGCCGGTCCAGCTGGCCGGGCAACGAGTCCAGCAGCTCCGGTACGCCCTTCAACGCGTCGGTGACCTCGCGCTCGGCTTCCTCACCGTGCCAGCGGTCGCGCAAGATCGAGATCGCGAGTACACCGAGGGTGATCAGGATGGCGTTCTCGGCGAGCTGCGGGCTGGTGATCCCGGTGAGCCCGAGGATGCCGGCGACGACCACGATCGCGAGCGCGAGGATCGCGTCAAACTCCGCCAAGAGACGCGAGAAGAGGCGCCGCACGGACCATCCTCCCCAGAAGCCGCTTCGTGCACCGGGTCTCCGCAGTGTAATCGCCGAAACACCAATGCGTGAAGGCCGTTATGTGCGGCTACGCAGCAACAGGTCGGCCAGCCGGGAGTAGGACTCGGGTGCGTACCGCAGGAACAGATCCGGCTCGATCAGCTCCAGCTCCATCAGTTTCGGCTCACCGGCCGCGTCCACCACGAAGTCCACCCGGGCGTATCCGGGTACCTCCGGCAGCTCGTCCAACACCCGCCGGCCGTACTCGGCCATCCACCGCGCGCCCTGTACGGCCTCCGTACGCCCGCCGAAATGCTCCTGCACGCGGAACTCGCCGCGCTGGGGCAACTTGAGTACGGCGTGGCTGAGCTCGCCGGCCAGGAAGATCGCGGAGTACTCCCCCGAGTCGACGATCGCCGGCTCGTACGCCTGCACCAGAGCCGGTTCGTTCGGCGCTTCGCGGAGCAGCACCGCGCGGGCCTGTTCAGGGGTTTCGGCCAGCCAGGCCCGCCGGCCACCGGCCGAGACGACCGTCTTGATGACCAGGCGGGACCG
>DASRRF010000157.1:0-2516 GCA_035695905.1 Micromonosporaceae bacterium
CGCGGGTGGGTGGCGGCACGGGCGGCCACGACCGTCAAGGCCAGCGGAAGCCGCGCGCACCGTTCGATGATCTCCTCCACAGCCCGCGGTTCGTTCGCGATCCGGTCCGCACCGAGCCGGCGGGCCAGCAGCTGCCGGGCCTCCGCGGCGGTGAGCAGGTCCAGGGATAACGGGTGGGCGCCGTCGGTGGCGACCAGACCGGACATCCGGTTGCGGCTGGTGACCAGGACCAGGCAGCCGGCCGCGCCGGGAAGCAGCGGCCGTACCTGCGCAGCGTCGCAGGCGTTGTCCAGGACCAGCAACATCCGGCGCTCGGCCAACAGACTGCGGTACAGGGCGGTCTGCGCATCTATGCCGGCCGGAATGCGTTGCGGCGCTACACCCAACGCGTCGAGGAAGCCGCGAACCGCCTCGACCGGCTCCATCACCGAGCCGCTCGGATCGAACCCCCGGAGATTGACGTACAGCTGTCCGTCCGGAAATCGGCGGCGGACCTGGTGCGCCCAGTACACCGCCAGCGCGGTCTTGCCCACCCCGGCGGTGCCGGACACCGCGGAGATCACCACCGTATTGGCCGGCTCACCCGCGGCGGGCAGGAGCGCGTCGAGCTGGGCCAGCGCGGCTTGCCGGCCGGCGAAGCCAGGCACGTCCTGGGGCAGCTGCGCCGGAGCAACCGACGCGGCTACGGCCGGTACGGCCGGCGGTGGCGGCATGTCGTGCCGGTCGAGATCGTCGCGCAGGATCCCGTGCTGTACCTGCCGAAGCTCGCTACCGGGTTCGGCGCCCAGCTCCTGCACAAGCCGTTGCCGGGTCACCGTGGAGAGATCGAGGGCCTGGGCTGAGTGTCCGGCCGCGTACAGCGCTCGCATCAACACCGCGATCAGCGGTTCGAGCAACGGGTGTTCACCGACCAGATCGGTCAGCGCGCCGATCACCGCGGCCGGGTTGCCCACCGCCAGCTCGGCGCGGGCCCAGGCCAGCACCGCGTCCAGATGCTGCTGGCGCCACCCTTGCCGGGTCCGCACAGCCCACTGCCCGGCCAGGCCACCCAACGGCTCGCCGCGCCACAGCCCAAGCGCGTCGCGCAGCAGCGTCACCCGCTCGACGTCGGCACAGGCGCGGTGGCGGGCCTGGTCGAGCAGGCGCCGGAACCGATGCAGGTCCACCCGGTCGGGGTCAACGTCCAGGGCGTACCCGCCGGCACGGCGCACCAGCCGCGTCGGAGTTTCCTCCCCGGCACCAGCGTGTTCCAACAGCCGCCGGATCCGGGTGACATGCGCCTGCAGCCCCCGACGAACCCGATGCGATGGCTGATCCCCCCACACCCGGTCGATCAGCGTCTCGACCGTGACCGGCCGACCGGCGTCGACCGCTAAGGCCGCCAACACGGTGCACCGCTGCGGCGGCCCCACCTCGACCGGCTGCCCTGACGCGAGCACCTCCACCGAACCCAACAGCCGAAAGTCCACCAGTTCCCGCCCCGAACCCGATCAGCCGGCCGCCTCCAGGCGCCGTCACCACATCATCACACCCAGCGACAACATCCCGACAACATCGCAGCCCGCACACCGAGCCGAGCCTGACAACGACGCCGTCCACCACCAAGGATCGGAGAACTCGTGAACGCGAAAAGACCGCGGCCTCGAACCGACGCATCCCCTGCGACCGCGCCAGTAGCCCAGGCGCGGGCCCGAGACGGCAGGCCGACGCGGATATCCACCCCCTATGTCTGGGCTGCGTCGCGGCCCGGCAGGCCAGTCGGCCGGCTCGACGCGACCAGGCAGCCCCACACCATGGTCGCGATGCGACCGTGCACCCGGCGGGCACCTGGTTGCCGAACCCGAGCTGGACGCGTGCTTCGCCGCACCCATCCCACCTTGTGTGGGCAGTAGCGGTGCAGCGGTGACCACCTTCTACGACCGCGACCCCATCCGCATCACCGAGCGGTGGCTGTCCATCGGCAACCGCCGCTACCCGATCGGCCAGCTACACAACCTACGCAGGGCACGCGGACCGGCCGACCGCACCGCCCGGCGGGCGGCGTTCACCGCCGTACTTTCACTGCCGGCCAGCATCGCGATCGGGCCGCACATCCCGGCACCGGCCGCGATGATCGTGACCGTGGTCTTCGTCGTCCTACCGGCCGTGGTCGCGACCCTGCGCGCACGCCGATACCGTCGGGCGCACCAGCTCTGGGCCGACTACCAGGGCTCCACCAGGCAGCTGTACCAGACCAGGGACGAAAACGAATTCGGCAAGATCAGCCGCGCCCTGATCCGCGCGCGAGCACCAACTCGAACCGCTGATGGCCGCCATCCGGACCCTGGAATGCCCGCTGCAGCGATGCGCGCTGCTGATCGCCAGGTGGAGCGGCGCCCGCCGCGGCGAGATCCGCCGACTGCACCTGGACAGCCTCGACAGCTACCCCGACGGCACACCCCGGCTGCGACTGGCCGCTGGTAAGTCGCTCAAGGAACGCACCGTGCCGGTGCACCCCGAGGCCGCCCACGCCATCC
>DASRRF010000158.1:0-2760 GCA_035695905.1 Micromonosporaceae bacterium
CGCGGTCCAGCACCGTGATCCGCTCGGACACCTTCATCACCACGCTCATGTCGTGCTCGATGAGCAGCACAGACAACCCTTTCTCGTCGCGTACCCGGTGCACGAAGTCGGTGAACTGTGCGGACTCCCGCGGGTTCATGCCCGCGGTCGGCTCGTCGAGCAGCAGCACGCTGGGGCGCAGGGCCAGCGCCCGGGCCACCTCCAGCCGCCGCTGGTCGCCGTAGGACAGGTTCCGCGCGTACTCGTCGGCGACCTTCCCGATGCCCACGAAGCTGAGCAGCTCGCGGGCGGCATCGTGCGCCTCGCGTTCCTCGCGCCGCTGGCCCGGGGTGCGCAGCACGGTGCGCCACGCCCCGGCGCGCAGATGGGTGTGCATCGCCACCTTCACGTTCTCCTCGGCCGTCATCAGCCCGAAGAGCCGGATGTTCTGGAACGTCCGGCCGACCCCGAGCGCCGCGATCTTGTGCGGGGTAAGCCCGGTGATGTTCCGCTCGCCCAGGTAGACCCGCCCGGTCCGCAGCTCGTAGAGCCCGGTGAGGGCGTTGAAGAACGTGGTCTTGCCGGCCCCGTTGGGGCCGATCATGCTGACGATCCCGCCGGACGGGACGGTGAAGCTGACATCGTTGACCGCGACCAGGCCACCGAACTGCACGGTGACGCGCTCTGCCCGCAGCGCCGCGGTTCCCACCGCCGTGGTCATAGCCGCTCCCCTACGCTATCGATCCGGGTCGCCGCCGCTTGCTCCTCCAGCTCGGTGACCTCGATGTCGCCAATGCCGCTCACCGTGGTCCGCTCCGCCTCCCGCAGCACCAGCCTGGTCCGCGCCTCAGGGATGAAACCCTCCCGGCGGAACAGCATCATCAGCACCAACGCCCCACCGAAGAACAGGTAGTTCCACGACGGGAAGTTGATATTGGTACCGAAGACGGAGTTGAATGCCTGACCGCCCTGGTCCAGCCCGATGGCGTTTACCCACGCGACGATGAGCGCGCCGAGGGTGACCCCCCAGACGTTGCCCATCCCGCCGAGCACCACCATCGCCAGCAGCGTGATCGAGATGGAGAAGTCGAACCGGTCCGGAAACACCGCGTTGACGTGGGTAGCGAAGGCGACCCCGCCGATCCCACCGGCCATCGCGCCGATCCCGTAGGCGAGCAGCTTGGTCCGCATCAGCGGGACCCCCATCGCGCTTGCTGCTACCTCGTCCTCGCGGATCGCCAGCCACGCCCGGCCGATCTTGCCGTGACGCAGCCGGAGCGAGATGAACATCATCAGGGCGGCCAGCACCACGAAGATCACGTACTTGTAGGCGAGGTCGAAGGGCCCGAGCCGGAGCGTGCCGGCCTGGATCCGGTCCACCGGAGAGATCCCTCTTGCCCCGTTGGTGAAGTTGAGCGTGCCGACCCGGTCGCCATTGCGGATGAACTGCGGAATGATCTCGCCGAAGCCGAGCGTGACGAGGGCCAGGTAGTCGCTGCGCAGCCGCAGTGTCGGCGCGCCGATGATGACACCACACAAGGCGCACACGGCGGCCGCGGCGATCATCACGAACCAGAAGCTGACATGGATGCCGTGCAGCTCCGGCCGCTCCGAACCGAGTACGAACACGTGCCACTGGTCGAAGAAGGTGGACATCAGCCAGCCGGCGGTGTACCCGCCGATCGCCCAGAACGCGACGTAGCCAAGGTCCAGCAGGCCGGCGTAGCCGACCACGATGTTCAGCCCGAGCGCGAAGACCACCCACAGCACCATCGCGTTGATCGTGGACAGCGGGAGCCAGCGATCCATGAACCCCATGAACCCGGGGTCGAGGAGGTTGCGGTAGTAGAAGATCAGGAAGATCCCGGCCGCCGCGATCGCATAGCCGACCGGCCAGCGCAGGTGCGCCGGCACCCAGCGCCGCCGCTCCGGCGGTACCGCGGTGGAGGTCTGCATCGCCATCGCCTACTCCCCTGTTGCCCGGCCGAGCAGGCCGTCCGGGCGGAACACAATCAGCAGGATCAGGATGCCGAACATCGCGGTCTGCGACCACTGCTGCCCCAGGCCGTGCGGGGCGCCGTCGTTGAGGCCCTGGATCACGCCGATCAGGAACCCGCCGAGCACCGCGCCGGTCAGGTTCCCGATCCCGCCGAGCACGGCCGCGGTGAACGCGACCAGACCGAGCTGGAAGCCGAGATCGAACCGGGTGGTGGCGATGGTCTGCTGGTACATCACACCGGCCGCGCCGGCGAGCGCGCCGCCGAGGGCGAAGGTGAACGAGATGGTGCGGTTCACGTCGATGCCCATCAACCGGGCCGCATCCTGGTCCTGCGCGGTGGCCCGCATCGCCCGGCCCTGTTTGGTGTAGGTCACCAGCCAGCTCATCACCAGCAGCATCGGCACGGTCACCGCAAGCACGATCAGGAAGCTGTAGTCAATGCCAACCCCGCCGAGGTGGAAGCCGCCCTTGGGCATCACCGTCGTCCACGACTTCTGCTGCGAGCCGTTCCATTGCTGGCCGATCCACTGCAGGATGAAGCTCATCCCGACCGCGGTGATCAGCGGTGCCAGCTTGGGCGCGCGGCGCAGCCGGCGGTAGGCGAGGAACTCGATCGTGACGTTGATGGTGCTGCAGAACGCCATGGCGGCCACCAGGGTGAGCAGCGCGATCGCCCAGCCGGTCGGGCCGGACGCGGTCTGGCCGAGCACCGTGGTGATGAGGAACGCGCTGAACAGCGTGCCCAGCATGAACAGATCACCGTGGGCGAAGTTGATCAGCTG
>DASRRF010000159.1:0-7473 GCA_035695905.1 Micromonosporaceae bacterium
GACGAGGAGCTGATGGCGGTCGTCGAGCCGCTGCTACCGCACGTTTCCGCCGAGGAGATCCAGGGTGAGATCGCCGCGGCCCGGCTGCTCGCGGACGCCGAGGCGCAGTCGCCGAACGGGGCGGCCGCCGATGAGGTCGACATCGAGCTGGAGGACGACGAGGAGTACGGGGACGAGGACGACGACCAGCTCGAACCGGCCACGCCGCCCTCGGTCGAAGAGGTGCGCGCCGGGTTCGCCCGGATCGCCGCGAAGTTGGCCGGCAGCGGCTGACCCGCCGCCCGGCCTCCCGCCGGCGGCTTCCGGCCGGCGGCGCCGGCTGATTACCGGCGGGTCCACCAGGCCGCGGTGTCGGGGGGCAGGACGGTCCCGTCCAGCGGGGCGCTGGCACACAGCAGCTCTCCGTACGGCGGCAAGGTCACCGGGGCGCCGCCCAGGTTGACCGCGCAGACCAGCCCCGGGTCGCGGGCGAACATGAGCACCTCCGGCGCCGGTGGGTCGAGCCAGCGCAGCGCGCCGGCACCGAGCGCCGGATGGTCCCGGCGTACCCGCAGCGCGGTCCGGTAGAGCTCCACGGTGGAGGTTGGATCGCCGGTCTGCGCGGCGACCGTACGGCTGGCCCAGCCGGCCGGCGGTGGTAGCCACGGCGGGGCCGCACCCGGCGGGCTGAAGCCGTACGGGGCGGCCGTACCGGACCACGGTATCGGCACCCGGCAGCCGTCCCGGCCGCGCCGGGTACGCCCGGAGCGGGTCCAGACCGGGTCCTGGCGGACCTCGGCCGGCAGGTCGGTGACCTCGGGCAGGCCCAGCTCCTCGCCCTGGTAGACGTAGGCCGAACCGGGTAGCGCGAGCATCAGCAGCGCGGCGGCCCGGGTCCGGCGCAGCCCCGTCTCGCCACCGCCGTACCGGGTCACCGGCCGTACCGTGTCGTGGTTGCCGAGTACCCAGGTGGCCGGCGCGCCGACCGCGGTGTAGGCGTCGATCGCGGCGTCGATGGTACGGCGCAGGGTACCGGCGTCCCAAGGCGCCATGAGGTAGTCGAAGTTGAACGCCTGGTGCAGCTCGTCATGGCGTACGTAGCGCGCGGTCCGCCGCGGATTGGGTACCCAGGCCTCCGCCACGCCGATCCGCGCACCCGGGTAGCTGTCCAGGATCTTGCGCCACCTGCGGTAGATCTCGTGTACCTCGTCCTGGTCGAAGTACGGCGTGGCCTGGGTGTCCAGCAGGCCGGTACGGATCTTGCCGATGTCCGGCAGGCCGGCCGCCTTGACCAGGCCGTGCGCCACGTCGATGCGGAAGCCGTCCACCCCGCGGTCCAGCCAGAACCGCAGGATCGCCTCGAACTCCGCGTGCACCTGCGGGCTCTCCCAGTTGAGATCGGGCTGGCCGGGGTCGAACAGGTGCAGGTACCAGTCGCCGTCGCCGACCGCGGTCCAGGCCGGCCCGCCGAAGACCGACTGCCAGTCGTTCGGCGGCTCCCCGGCGTTGCCCTTCCGGAACACAAAGCGCTCCCGGGCCGGGCTGCCCGGCGGTGCGGCCAGCGCGGCGACGAACCACGGGTGGGCACTGGACACGTGGTTCGGCACCAGGTCGGTAATCACCCGTAGCCCCGCCGCATGCACGTCCGCGAGCAGCGCGTCGAAATCGGCCAGCGTGCCGAAGACCGGGTCGACGTCGCGGTAGTCGGACACGTCGTACCCGCCGTCCACCATCGGCGACGGGTAGAACGGGCTGAGCCAGATCGCGTCGATCCCGAGATCGCGCAGGTACGGCAGGTGCCCGCGGACGCCGGCCAGATCGCCCACCCCGTCGCCGTTGCTGTCCGCGAAGCTACGCGGATAGATCTGGTAGATCACGGCCGACCGCCACCAGTCCTGCGAACTGTGCATGCTGCGCAGACTACGGCCGGTACACAAAGGGGGCGTCGCCAACGTCAGTGCTTGTCCCACCACAACGTGACGACGTCACGGGTGTCGTCCATGCCGAACTCCTCGACCAGGGCGACCAGCTCGTCGCGCCGGTGCGCCGGCAGGCAGAGCATCCGGCCGGTGATCGCCACGTGCTCGTCGAAGTGCTCCGCGAGCGGGGTTCGCTTGCGGGACCACCGCTCGACCTGTGGCGCCAACCCGGCCTCGTGCAGGACGGCTATGGCGTCCGTCGCGGTCGGCCCATCGGGCCGGTCCAGGCCGTGCAGCCTTTGCCAATACCTGTTGAGTACGGCGGTAGGATGCAGCTCGGTCAGCTCGACGACGACCCTCCGGCGGGCATGACTGTCCAATGCGGACGCGAACTCGGCCAGGTCCGGCACGTTGTAGAACACGTGATGGCAGACCACGACGTCCACTGTTGCCACTGAGGCTTCGACGTCCGGCCAGCGGCCGATGACCGTACGCACCCGCAGCCCGCGGGCGGCCGCGCGCTCGGTCAGCGCGCCGAGCAACGCCTCGTGCTCGTCGACGGCGACCAGCTCGGTGATGTGGTTGGCGACCGGCAGGCTGCCCGCGCCCGCACCGGCGCCGACGTCCAGCACGGTGCCCGGCGGGTCGAGGGCTTCGGCGGTACGGGTCAGCGACGGCCCGACCGGCCCGCCGGGCTGGGTGTCCACCCGCCGGATCATCGCGGCCGCCGGCACCTCCCACGGCGAGTCGGCCACCGCCTGGGAGATGTGTGCGGGGATTGCCCACTCGGCGAGCTGTGCCCGCCAGGATTGTGATGCGGTCATCCGGCAATGGTCGCGCGGAGCAGGCTTGACGCGCCGACCAGGTAGGTCTCCGGGTCGGGCCGGCCCAGCAGCACGCGCTGTAGCTCGTACCCCGGAATCAGGCTGAACAGCGCGGAGCCGGCGGCTTCGACGTCGGTATCGGCGGGCAGTTCGCCGGCGGTGACCGCGCGCCGGGCCAGCGTGACGAAGCTCTGCCGGATGCCCGAGTAGATCTCCTCGACCAGGGTGGCCAGCGTCGGGTTGCGTAACGACTCGGCCCACACCTGCATGGCGAAGCGGAAGCCGCCGTCCGGTTCGAGGTCGGGTTCCACCGCGGCCAGCATCCGGCGCAGCGCCTCGACCAGCGGCAGCGCCGGCTCGACCGCGCCGACCTGGGCGAGCCGCTCGGTGATCGAGCCGACGATCTCCTGCGCGATCACGATGACCAGGTCGTCCTTGCTCTTGAAGTACCGGTACACCGCGCCGACCGACAGGCCCGCGCCGGCGATCACATCCTGCATCGAGGTCGCGTGGAAGCCGTTGCGGGTGAAGCAGATCCTGGCCGCGTCGAGAATCTGGCGACGCCGGGCGGCGCGGTGGGCGTCGGAGACACGAGGCATGGGGCCATTGTAAAGCGAACGCTCGTTCTCGATGGTGGGGCCGCGAAACTGCCACGGCGAGGTGGCACGATGCCTGCGTGGAGATCCTGCGACAGTCGTTGCTGTACCTGCACCTGATCGGGTTCGCGCTGCTGCTCGGTGGAGCGGTGGTGCAGTACCTGTCCGGAGCGCTGCGGATCAACCGGGCCATGCTCGGTGGCGCGATGGCCCAGCTGGTCACCGGCGCGGCGCTGGCCGCCCCGCTGCGCGGTGGCGGGGATGCCGAGCCGGATCCGGCCAAGCTCGCCGTCAAGGCCATCATCGCGCTGGTGGTTGCCGTGATGGTCGTCGTCCCGCGCAACCGCGAGGCGGTCAACCGCGGGCATTTCCTGGCAATCGTCGGACTCACCCTTGCCAACGCCGCCGTCGCGGTCTTCTGGCACTAACCTCCGCTGGGTAGGCATTCGCGAGGTTTGGGGGAACTAGCGTGGCGAGCCGTACCACCGCGGTCATCGCCATGTGCGCAGTGCTGCTCGCGGCGGCCGGTGCGTGCACCAACAACGGCGCCGGCCTGCGCGTCGGGTTGGCGTACGACGTGGGCGGCCGCGGTGACAAGGCGTTCAACGACGCCGCCGCGGCCGGCCTGGATCGGGTCCGCGCCGAGCTGGCCGGGCAGGTTGGGCCGGTCCGCGAGCTCGCCGCGCGTGAGCACGAGACCGAGAAGGACAAGTACGACCGGCTCAAGCTGCTGTGCAACGCCGGTTTCGGGGTGGTCATCGCGGTCGGGTACGAGTACGCCGGGGCGGAGCCGGCCACCGGTCCGCTGGCCCGGGCCGCCAAGGAGTGCCCGAACACCAGGTTCGCGATCGTCGACGATGCCCGGGTGGTCGCCGACAACGTGGCCGGGCTGGTCTTCGCCGACGAGCAGGGCGCTTTCCTGGTCGGTGCGGCGGCCGCGCTGAAGAGCGCCAGCAAGCACGTCGGCTTCGTCGGCGCCTGCCGTACCGCGGTGATCGCCCGGTTCGAGGCCGGGTTCCGGGCGGGTGCCGTCGCGGCCCGGCCGGGTACCACAGTCACGTCCAGCTACCTGGCCCCGGACCAGCTGCCGTGCCCCGGGTTCGCGGATCCGGACGGCGCCCGGGCGGCCGCGGACGAGCTGTACGCGCACGGCGCCGATGTGGTCTTCCATGCGACCGGCGGTTCGGGCACCGGGGTGTTCCAGTCCGCCGCCGCGGCGCCGAAGCGCTGGGCGATCGGGGTGGACACCGACCAGTACGTCACGGTGGGCGCGCCGCTGAACGCGGTGATACTGACATCGATGGTCAAACGGGTGGATACCGCCGTATTCGACTTTGTCCGGGACGCCGCGGACGGACGGTTCACCGCCGGCGAACGCCGCTTCGACCTCGCCGCGGGTGGGGTGGGGTACGCCACGTCCGGCGGGCACGTCGACGACATCGTGCCCGAGCTGTCCGGGTACCAGAAACAGATCGTGGATGGTGCGATCGTCGTGCCGGCCGTACCCGGTTAGCAGCTTTCGCCTAGCGTTTCGTGACAAGGCCGTGTCCGGAAATGGATATCGTGCTGAACGCAAGTTGAGCGATGCGCCGATGGCGCTCCGAGCTCTGATCGCTACGCTCGCTCACCAGCAGGGGCACCGCGACGTTGCGGTGCACATTGGGGAAGGAGATCGTCTTGCGCCGAGCGCGTGGGATGAAGCTACTCGCGGCGACTGGCGTGGCGTTGGTCGCGCTCGGCCTGGCCGCGTGTGGTGGCAAGAGTGTCACCCCCGGAGGCGGGGCCTCCGGCGGGACCAAGACCAAGATCGGTATGGCGTACGACATCGGTGGCCGCGGGGACAAGTCGTTCAACGACGCCGCGGCGGCCGGCCTTGACAAGATCAAGTCGGAGTACAGCGGCAAGGTCGACGTCAAGGAGCTCGAAGCCAACAGGGACGAGTCGGAGGCCGACAAGTACGCCCGGCTGAAGCTGCTGTGCACCGAGGGGTACAACCCGGTGATCGCGGTGGGCTTCATCTATGCCGGCACCGACCCGGCCAACGGCCCGATGGCCAAGGCGTCCAAGGACTGCCCGAACACCAAGTTCGCGATCATCGATGACGCGAGCGCGACCGCGGCCAACATCGCCAACCTGGTCTTCGCCGAGGAGCAGGGCTCGTTCCTGGTCGGCGCGGCCGCGGCGCTGAAGAGCCAGACCGGTCAGGTCGGGTTCGTCGGCGGCTGCACCGTCCCGTTGATCCAGAAGTTCGAGGCGGGCTACAAGGCCGGTGTCGAGCAGGTGAACAAGGACGAGAACAAGAAGGTCACGGTCAACACGAAGTACCTGTCGACCCCGGCCGACAAGTGCTCCGGCTTCAACGACCCGGCCAAGGGCAAGACCACCGCCGAGGGTCAGTACGACGCCGGCGCGGACGTGGTCTACCAGGCCGCCGGCGGGTCCGGCACCGGTGTCTTCCAGGCCGCCACGGCCAAGAAGAAGATGGCCATCGGGGTGGACTCGGACCAGTACAACACCGTTGACGCGGCGCTCCGCGACGTGATCATCACGTCCATGCTCAAGCGGGTGGACACCGCCGTGCACTCGTTCCTCAAGGACTACATCGACAGCAGCAAGTTCACCGCGGGTACGACCACCTTCGATCTCAAGGCCGACGGGGTGGGGTACTCCACGAGCGGCGGCAAGATCGATGACATCAAGTCCAAGTTGGACGCGTACAAGGACAAGATCATCAGCGGCAGCATCACCGTACCGACCAAGCCCGCAAGCTAGACCGCGGGAGTACGTGACGGCGGGGGGCTCGCGCTCTACGCTGATCCGGATCAACCGTACGGTTGATCCGGATCACGTGGGGGCGGGTCCCCCGTCCTGACTACCTAGGTGTGAGGTGCCCATGACGAGCCCGGCGCCCGCGGTCGAGCTACGTGGCATCACCAAGCGGTTCCCGGGTGTCGTGGCCAACCACGACGTGTTCCTCTCCGTCACGGCCGGCACGATCCACGCGATCATCGGGGAGAACGGCGCCGGCAAGTCGACCCTGATGAAGATCCTGTACGGCATGCAGCGACCGGACGAGGGCGAGATCCTCGTCAACGGGGTCCAGGTGCGCTTCCACTCGCCGCAGCAGGCGATCCAGGCCGGGATCGGCATGGTGCACCAGCACTTCATGCTCGCGGACAACCTGACCGTGCTGGAGAACGTGGTGCTCGGCGCGGAGAAGCTGCTCGGCATCGGGGACCGGGCGCGCAGCCGGGTCAAGGAGATCTCCGAGCAGTACGGCCTCGGGGTGGAAGCCGATGCGCTGATGGAGGACCTCGGCGTCGGCGACCGCCAGCGGGTCGAGATCCTCAAGGTGCTCTACCGCGGCGCGAAGATCATCATTCTGGACGAGCCGACCGCGGTGCTCGTACCGCAGGAGGTCGAGGAGCTCTTCGGCAACCTGCGCGGGCTGGTGAACGAGGGCATCACGGTCATCTTCATCTCGCACAAGCTGCACGAGGTGCTGTCGGTCGCGGACACCATCACGGTGATGCGCAGCGGTACCACGGTGGCCAGCGTCGACCCGGCCTCGGTAACCACCGCCGACCTGGCCACCCTGATGGTCGGCAGCGAGCTGCCCAGCCCGGAGGCGCGCGAGTCGACGGTGACCGACACGCCGGTGCTCACCGTGGCGGGACTGACGGTCACCGGGCCGGGTGGCCGCCCGGTCGTCGAGGACATCAGCTTCACCATCCACCGGGGCGAGGTGGTGGGCATCGCCGGGGTGGAGGGCAACGGGCAGGCCGAGCTGGTCGAGGCGATCATCGGGATCCGCCCGGCCGCCGGCACCGTCACCCTGGAGACGTGGGACGGGGCGGTGGGGTCGAGGGAGACAAGGACTGACATCAGTCGATGGGGTACCCGCCAGCGCCGGGAGGCGGGCATCGGGTACATCCCCGAGGACCGGCAGCGGTACGGGCTGCTGCTGGACGCGTCGCTGTGGGAGAACCGGATGCTGGGCCACCAGACCAGCCCGCCCAACGCCAAGGGCGTCCTGCTGGACATCGCCGGCGCCAAGCGGGACACCGAGCGGATCATCGAGGAGTACGACGTCCGTACGCCCGGCATCGACGTACCCGCGGATGCTCTTTCCGGCGGCAACCAGCAGAAGCTGAT
>DASRRF010000160.1:0-3752 GCA_035695905.1 Micromonosporaceae bacterium
CGGCGCCAGTGGGTGGCCGCGGTCCGCGCCCGCCGCCAGCGGCTGACCGCGATGCGGTAGGCCACCCGGCAGACCCAGGCGCGCGGTTCGTCGTACTCGGCGATGCTGTCCCATCGGGTCCAGGCCCGCACGAACGCTTCCTGCGTTGCCTCCTGGGCCTCCCCAAGATCGCTGGTGTACGCGTAGAGCTGCGCGACCACACCGCGGTAGTGGGCGCGGTAGAACTCGGCGAACGCGCCTTCGCCGGCGCTCGGGCCGCCGGCCGCTGGCTGCACCGCCCCGCCCACCTCGTTGGCCATCCTCGCCCCCTCTGCCCGGCGGTTGCCGTACGCGCTGGACCTAACACGCGTGAGCGGCGGTGGTGGTTGCATCACGATATGGTGTGCAGTCCCTCGGCGATGCCCCAGCCGAGGGCGATCGCGATGACCAGTACGGCCAGCCAGTAGACGGACCAGGCGATGCCCCGGATGGCCCGGGCCAGGCCGTGCAGCGTACGCCAGCGCCGGACCGGCGCGGCCGTCCAGGTGAACTCGTCAAGCCCCATCTGTCGCCCCCGATGTATGCGGTGTTGCGAGGGACACGCCGGCCGGGGCGGACCGGTTCCGTGACACTCCAGTACCTGCGCGTGGCTGGCGGGCGAAATGGTCGATATCATCGCTAGGGTGGCGGATTGTGCGTGCTCACCGATTGGCCGCCCTTGTCGTTGCCTGCATCGCGGCCACGACGCTCACCGTCCTGCCCGGCAGCCGGCCGGCGGCCGCTGCGGAGCGAAGCTTCGGGCTGCGGTACAGCTTCAACGGCTGGGGCAACGTCGAGCAGGCCGGCAACAGCCAGCTCACCTGCCTGGCCGCGGACCCTCGATGCGCGGGTGCCCAGTCCGGCGGCAATGTGAACAACAACGTGCTCGACATGCGCTGGATCGATGTGGACGGCGACCCGGGCACGTTCAACTCCACCAGCGCACGGGTGCAGGTACCGCCCGGCGCCGCGATCGACTACGCGGCCCTCTACTGGGGCGGTGACACCGGCGAGAACCCGCGCGGCGCGGCGCACTGCAACAGCATCGATACGCCGGTCACCGTGGCGCCCAACCCGGCCCTGGCCGGCACGGTACGGGTCAAGGTCGGCGCGGCCGGTTACGTTGCCGTGTCGTCGGACACCTTCGACGATCAGTTGCTCCCCCTCGGCGGCCGGGCGTACCAGGGCTTCGCCGACATCACGCCGCTGCTGGCCGGCTACGCGCAGCCGGCGGCGTTGACCCCGGTCGAGGTGACCGTGGCGGACCTCCAACTGGCCCAGGGGATGAACTGCGCCGGCGGGTGGAGCATCGTGCTGGTCTACACCTACCCGACCGGCGCCGACCCCGCGGTGTCCCCGAACCCCACGTACGCCCCGTCGTACCGCAACATCTCGCTGTTCGACGGGTTCCGCAACATCAGCTCGTCCAGCCCACCGCAGACCATCACGCTGGACGGCTTCCTCACCCCGGCCAGCGGACCGGTCGACGCGTACCTGGGCGTCGTGGCGTACGAAGGTGACCGGGCCACCGCCGGCGACAAGCTGGCCCTCAACGGCACCGCGCTGCCCAACGCGGGCGGGTCGGCGAACAACTTCTTCGACGCCACGGTCGCCGGGAGTACGTTCGCGGCCGCGATGCCCGCGGTGGGACCGGTCGATCCGGTGTACGCCAACGCGCTCGGCTACGACTCGAAGGCGTTCGCGGTTGCCGAGGGCCTGGTTCCGCACAATGCCACGTCGGCCAGCGTGCAGTTCACCACGAACGGCGACGCGTACCGGGCCGGCGCGTTCGTCTTCACCGCCCGGATCCACCCGCTGGCGGACGTGACCAAGAGCGTCACGCGTACGGCCAGCGGCGAGGACGCCGAGCACAAGCCAGTGCGGCCCGGCGAGCGGCTCACGTTCACCGTGGTGGTACGCAACATCGGCGACGGGGCGCTCGGCCAGGCCGTACTCAAGGACACTGTGGACAGTGAGCTGGTACCGGTGCCGCAGACCATCACGCTGGACGGTGCGGCGCTGACCGACGCGGCCGATGGCGACGCGGGCGAGCGGACCGGCCAGAACTATGCGGTACGCCTCGGCCAGCTGCCGCTGGGTGCGACCCGTACGATCCGCTTCGACGTCACCGTGTCCCGCACGGCGGTCCCGGATGTCCCGCTGGTCAACCGCGCCCGGCTGGAGTACCGGCTCGGTCAGGCTTTGTTCACCCTCTCCTCCCAGACAGACGTGCTGCCGGCCGGTGTGATCGCCGACCTGACCATCGTGCCGGAGCTCCTCGGCGTACCACCGGTGATCAGTGTCGGCCGGACCACTCCGAAGATCTTCACGGTCACCAACAAGGGACCCTCGACCGCCACCGGCATCGTGGTCACCGACCTGCTGCCGGCCGGACTGACGTACGTCTCCGGCGGCGGCAACGGGTGGACGTGTACCCCGGCGGTCGACGGCGTGCGGTGCACCCTGGACGGGCTGGCGCCGGGCGCGACGGCTCCCCCACTCGTACTCGTGGTCCTGGTCAACCCGGGGGCCACCGGGACGGTGGCGAACATGGCCACGGTCAGCTCGGGCGAGTACGACCCCGACTCGTCCGGCAACTCGACGACGCTGACCATCCGGGTCGGGCTGCCGCCGACCGGGGCCAGCCTTATCCGGCCGGTACTGGCCGGCGCCGGCCTGATCGGGCTGGGCACCCTGCTGCTGCTCGCGGTACGGCGTACCCGTCGATCGATGTGATGGTCGGCTCGTCACGCCGGTCTTGTCGACTCCTTTGCAACGGTGTAATGCTGTAATCAATGCAAGCACCGAGTGCGCCTGAGAGGTACACGACGATGGGTAGAGGGCATCATCACTGGGAAGGGTTCACCGCTGGCTGGGGCCGCTCCGGAGGATCGCGCGGCGAGCCGCCGGCGGCCGACGACGCGGCCGGGTGGATCACCGGCCTGTTGACGGACGACTGGTTCACCGCCCGGCCGGAGGTCAGGGTGGACCGCGACGAGATCATCATCCTCGGCCAGCTCGCCGAGCCGGCACATGGCGAGGACGCCACGGACGCTGACCGGGCCGCCGCCGAGCAAGGCCGGATCGCCAGCTTCCGGGAGTCCACCCGGGACCGGCGGATCCAGCTCGCCCGGCAGACCGAGCACCGCTA
The DNA here is from genome assembly GCA_035695905.1 of Micromonosporaceae bacterium. Lineage (GTDB taxonomy): Bacteria > Actinomycetota > Actinomycetes > Mycobacteriales > Micromonosporaceae > EFPC-2. The sequence goes on from DASRRF010000160.1 coordinate 3,170, forward strand.
CCGCCGGAAGGTTGCCTGGGGCGTGACGTGCGGCGGTACCACGCAGCTGTTCACGACGCACTCGGTGCCGGTGATGACCCGGCTGCGGCAGCCGGAACGTCAAGTACTCGACACGTTGGTGGACGCCGGGGTTGCCCGGTCCCGTTCGGAGGCGCTGGCGTGGTGCGTACGCCTGGTCGGCCAGCACACCGACCAGTGGCTCACCGAGTTGCGCGACGCGATGGGCGCGGTCGACGACCTGCGCCGCCGGGGTCCTGACCGCTGAGTGCTACTGGTTCCGTCGCTCGGACCGGCACGGCCGGCACTATCGCGTTAGCCGCCTTCTGCTCTGCCCACCCCAGCGGGGCACCAACGGGCTCTGCCCACCCCAGCGGGGCACCAACGGGCTCTGCCCCGCCACGGCGGGCAGAGCAGAAGGACGCCGCGACACCTAGCTAGGGTCGACCCATGAAGCTCAAGCTCGACCTGCATGACGTCTACAACCGCGGGCAGGACATCGATCGCGCCCTGCGAGGCGTCATCGACGAGGCGGTCCGTACGAAGGCGCCGCTGGTCGAGATCATTCCCGGCAAGGGCTCCGGGC
>DASRRF010000161.1:0-1585 GCA_035695905.1 Micromonosporaceae bacterium
GATCGTTCCGGTCGGCCCGCCGATCGAGCAGTTGGCGGCCGACCTGCGCCGGCTCGGCCGGCAGCGGCTCGGCATCGCAACCCGGTCAACGGTGTGGTTCACCGCGGTGCAGCGTGCATACGACGACCGCCTCCGGCTGGCCTGCCGCTCGCTCGACATCGAGCAGCACCTCGATGAGCTGGACGGCCTAGATCTCGACATCGAGCGGGTACGCGTGGAGGGCGAGCTGGTCATAGCCGGTGTCTCCCTCGGGCCGGTGGACGTGGATCAGCGGTGAGGCTGTTCGTGGCGGTCTACCCGCCCGATCCGGTTGCCGATGACTTTGCTGCGCTGACGGACACCCTCGCGGTCGGGCGGGCGGCCGCGTCCGGCACCAACACCCGCATCCCGCCCCGCCCGTTCTGGCACGTGACGCTCGCCTTTCTCGGTGAGGTAGCCGAGCGCCGGCAGCTCGACGTGGAGAAGGCTGTCGGTGAGGCGATGGCGGGCTGGGCCGCGGCCGGCGGTACCGCGCCGGTGCTGGAGCTGGGCGGTGGGGGACAGTTCGGCAAGGGTAAGTTCACGGTGCTCTGGGTGGGTCTGCGCAACGATGTCGCGGGTCTGCGCGCGCTGGCCGCCGCGGTACGCGGCGAGCTGCGCCGGGCTCGGCTGCCCTTCGACGACAAGCCGATGCGCCCCCACCTGACCGTGGCCCGGCCCGGGGATCGGGTACCTGCCGATGGGATCGCCGCGGATCGCGCGGTGCTCGACGCCTACCACGGTCCTCAGTGGACGGTCGACGGGGTGCACCTGGTACGCAGCCACCTCGGGCCGAAGCCGCGGTACGACCGGCTCGGGACCTGGCGCCTGTAGGGCCTGCGCCGGGCCGGACCATCGTCGCTGCGCGCAGTCCATGGGCCGGCCCGGCAAGGCGGCGCTACCAGGCCCAGGCTTCGGGGCCGGGACCGCCCTCACCGATCGGCGGGAACAGCTCATCCAGCCGGGCCAGGGTCGCCTCGTCGAAGGAGACCGTGAGCGAGTCCAGCGATCCGTCGAGCTGCTCAACCGTCCGCGGTCCGATGATCGGCGCGGTGACCCCCGGCCGGGACAGCAACCAGCCGAGCGCCACGTTCGCCGGGTCGTGCCCCTGCTCGGCGCAGAGCTTCTCGTACGCCTCGAGGGTGGCCCGGTACTTGTCCAGCTCATCGGCGGCCCGGCCCTCCCCGGTGCGGCCCACGGATCCGTCCTGCAACTTGCGCAACGCGCCGCTGAGTAACCCGCCGTGCAGCGGCGACCACGGGATCACCCCGAGCCCGTACGCCTGAGCGGCCGGGATCACCTCCAGCTCGACGTGCCGGGTCAGCAGGTTGTAGATGCACTGCTCGGACACGAGACCGAGGAAATGCCGCCGGCTCGCCGACTCCTGCGCGGCGACCAGGTGCCAGCCGGCGAAGTTGGACGAGCCCACATAGCGCACCTTGCCCTGGGCCACCAGCAGCTCCATCGCCTGCCAGATCTCGTCCCACGGCGTCGTACGGTCCACGTGGTGCATCTGGTACAGGTCGATCCAGTCGGTCTGCAGCCGGCGGAGGCTCGCGTCGACCTC
>DASRRF010000162.1:0-4049 GCA_035695905.1 Micromonosporaceae bacterium
GAGGCCGGCGCCGCTCCACTATGGACGGTCGGGTTAGCGAACGTTGACGTGGATCAGCTGAGCCTCATCCCGGCTCGCGTTGTCGTGGCTGACAATCATCAGGCCGAGCGCCGGCGTCCGGGCGAACTCCGCGGCGTCGACCGTGACAGTCTCGGTCGCCGAGCCACCCGGTGCGACCACGTCGAACATCCCGGTGCTGATCGCCGGGGTGAACGCGTTGAACGCGGCCACGCCGGCCACCTCATCCACCGTGTTGTCGGTGAGGCCGAACGCCACCGCGTGGTAGTTCAGCCGCGGGTTGGCCGCGGACAGGCACGGTGACCCGCTGGCACACAGCTGGGAAACGAGCACCGGCAGGACAAGCGTGCTGCTGTCGTGCGGCGCGTCGGCGAGGAACTGGATAGAGCCGGCCCCGGTACGCAGGTCGAACACCGCGGTGGCCATTTGGCCGTTGAAGTCTCCCGCGGTGATCGCGCCGAGGTCGATGCCGACCACGTCGTAGTCGTCCGTCCCGTCACCGTTGACGTCGACCAACACATCGAACTCGTTGGCCGCCGCGTTGGACCAGCGGTGTGCCGTACTGATCGCGAACGCGATCACGCCGGGGAACGCCTGCGCGCCCACGGCCACCACGTCGTTCGATCCGACGTGCCGGTCCCGGCTGTCGGAAAGGCCCCACGCGTACCAGTCGGCTGCCCCGGTCGTCGCGCCGTGCTTGTTCGTCACGGTCGCGGTCGCCGAGCCGGTCCGGCCGAGCTGACGCGCGTCGAGCTGGGTCTCGATGTTCGACGTCGCCTGCGGTACCAGGTAGTACGGCACGCGCAGCGCGACGCCGTGGTTGGCTCCGCCGGTCGGCGTGAAGGTGACCAGACCCGACACGTCGTGGAACGCGCTGGAGTCGCCGGCCGTACCCGCGGGTACCCGCAGCCGCAGCGAAACGTCCGTATCACCGCGGGCCGGTACGGTCACCTGGGACCGGTTTGGCGTTGCGGAGTGCGGACTGCCCGCGTCCCGCTCGGTGCCGATGGTGAACGTGACAAGACTGTTGCTGAAGTTGTGCAACGTGATGGTCTTGGACTCGCTGAAGTCGGAACCGAGTTCGGCGAAGCCGAAGTTCAGCGTCGCCGTGCCACGGTCACCGGTCGCCACGACGTTGGTTTGCGTCGCGCCGACGGCCTGGATCAGCCCGCTGCCCGCGACCCGGGTGGTGTACCCGTTGACCTGACCGGGATTGGCGGTGTTGACGATCGCCGCCTTCCAGAAATTGACCTTGCGCCAGGTTGGGTGCGCCTGGCGTACCAGAGCCGCCATGCCCGCGGTGTGCGGAGCGGCCATCGAGGTGCCGGACAGGATGGCGAGATCGTTGCCGGTACCGATGCCGACCGAGGCAATGCTCACGCCCGGCGCGGTCACGTCCGGCTTGAGGAAGCTGTCACCGGTACGCGCGCCGCCGGAGGTGAAGCTGGCCGGTGCGAGGAACGCGGGGTTGGCCAGGGTGAACCCGGTCAACGTCATGGTGCCCCCGTCCGCGGCGAGCAGGCCGGCGCCGGAGCCGGACGCGACGCCCAGGAACGGGATCGTCACGATGAAATGCTCCCCGGTGTCGGGGTTACTGGTAATCGGCCCCTCGAACGGCGGCAGGCTGTTCGCGTTGTTGACCATGAGTACCGCCGCGGCGCCGGCCTTCTGGCCGTACACCGCGCGGGCCGTACGGGCACACGTCCCGCGCCGGACGACGACCACGGCGCCGGCGACACCCGGCACGTTGTACTCGTTCGGGTCGCAGCCCAACGAGATCGCCGCACCGGTCTTGAGCACCTTGATCGGCAGCGTCGTGCCGTTGGTGAACGCGGCACCGTTGGCGTTGATGCCATCGATCGTCGGCCCGGTGCTCAGCGCGAGGTGGGCGCCGGGGAAGCTGGCGGTGGGGTCGCTGGCGGCCACGCTGATGACGCCCGTACCGCTCGCCGGTGACCCGGTGATGTACGGGTTCGGGCCGTTGTTGCCGGCCGAGGCGACCACGATCACGCCGTCCTTGGCGGCGTTGTTCGAGGCGACCGCGGACGGGTCGTCCGGGCTGCCGAACGGCGAACCGAGCGACATGTTGATGACGTCCATGTCGTGGTCGACCGACCATTCGATCGCGTCGACGGTGACGTCGGTGGAGCCCTCACAGCCAAAGACGCGGACCGAGTAGAGGTCGGCCTTGGGCGCCACGCCGGGTCCGACCGTCCACGAGTTGGCCGCGATGGTCTGGTCGTCGTACGTCCCGTGGAACGTGGTCCCGTTGGCGAGCACACCGAACCCGGCCGCGGTGCCGGCGACGTGGCTGCCGTGCCCGAAGCAGTCCAGCGGGTTCTGGTCCGGATGCGGTACCGGCTGGAAATGCGCGCTGGTGGGGTCGGCGTTGTAGGTGTCGCCGACCAGGTCGATGCCGCCCTTGACCTTCGGCGATCCCGGCCCGAACATCGTCGGGTCCGCGGCCGCGGTCTCGGCGGCGTGCGCGGCCTCGTAGGCGGCCGGCGTACCCGGTCCGCCGAAGTCCGCGTGCGTGTAGTCGATACCGGTGTCGATCACGGCGATCTTGATGCCCTCGCCGTGGAAGCCGTTCAGCCCGTCCCACACCGCCGGCGCACCGATCAGGGGTACGCCGTGCGTGTTGTCCGGCTTCATCAGCTGCAGCCGGTGCACCGCAACGGCATTGGGGATGTCGAGCAGGCTCGGTGCCTTGTTGGCGGCGATGCGTACCTTGATGCCGTTGTACGACGACTGGTAGCTGGCCAGGACGGTACCGCCGAGTTCGCGGATCCGCTGCTCCGCCGGCAGCTGCTGCTGCCGGAGCTGGCTGCGGTGCGCGCTCTTCTGCGCCTTGGTCAGCGGGGTGGCCGCGTTGGCGTCGGCGACGGTCACCGGGTCGCCGGCCATCTCCAGGACGACCGTGGTCTGTGCCTTGCTCATGCCCAGCGGTACCCCGGTAATGGTCAGCCCCGCGGGTGCCGGCTGGAACCGCGAACCCGGTCCGCTTGCCTGCGCGGGGTTGCCGCCGGCCACCACGGATAGCGTGACGAGCAGTACCGCGGCGCTGGTCAGAGACTTGGTTCGGCTTCTAGCGCGGTGGCGTGTGACCCGAGCCAGATCCATGTTTACTCCTCACCAGATGTCACGTCGAAGACAGTAGATTGACGTCTACACGTCATCACGGCGCGACCGGCTCAACCGTTCAGCTAGTCGGAGCTAGGTCGCGGGGATGGTCAAGGGGTGGCCGACAGGACAGGTGGCTAGCCGGCGACGCGGATGCCCAGCCACTGCCGGTTGCGCTTGCCCGGCGCGTACGGGCTGTCCAGCCGCTTCGCCACCACGCCGGGCAGGCCCTGATCGCGAGCCGCCTGCCGGGCGAACGAGCCACCGCCGACGAAGTGCGGCGGCAGCTGCCAGTGCGGACCGGCCAGCTCCAGGCCGGCGAGCAGCTCCCGGCGCTCCACATAGGACATGTCTACTGTGGACTGACCGTCGAGCCAGATCAGGTCGAAAATCAAATACTGCACGGGTACGCGGGAAGCCACCCGTCGCGCCGCCGCTGAGTCCGGCACCGCGCGGCGGGACTGCAACGCGGCGGCGCTGACCCGCCCCGCGTTGTCGAAGGCGACGACCACCCCGTCGAGTACGCACTCGATCGGGGCCAGCGCCTCGGCCAGGCCGCGTGTCTCCGGAAACGACGGGGTCACGTCGCGGTCCTCGACCGACTGGAGATCCAGCCGCCCGCCGGACACGTACGCCATCGCCCGGTCGCCGGGCCACCACAGCTCGTACCCCCACGCGTCGTCGTCGGCCGGCAACCGGATGGCCGGCGCCGCGAGCATCGGGCGTACCGACTCCGGCATCGCGGTCCATCCGTCCGGCGCGGGATCCATCCGGTGGATCATCCAGTCCTTGCCCGCGGTACGGAACAGCACGTAGCGACCGGACACCCGGCTGCCGTTGAGCACCACGATGACCTCGTCATCGCGCCATTTCTCGGTTTCGTAGCTGCCCCGGTCGAAAATCTTCAT
>DASRRF010000163.1:0-1525 GCA_035695905.1 Micromonosporaceae bacterium
CGCCGGTCGGCTGACCTTCGCCGAGTTCGACACCAGGGCGGCGGCCGCACAGGCGGCCCGTACTCGCAATGATCTTGATCGGTTGTTCGTCGACCTGCCGCCGATCCCGGCCGGACCGCCCGCGCCCCGCCGGTTGCCGGCCCGCCCGGTCACGGTGATCGCCACCGCAGTGATCGCCGCTGTGGTCGCTGGGCTGCTGGTGCTGGCCGCTCCGGCATTCGCCAGCGGCATGATGGCCGGCTGTATGTAGATCGCCGAGGGAACATCGCTGGTGTGGTCCTTGCTGGAAATCGACGCACAGCGGGCGCTCCTGCGGCATCTGGGTAGTTCATCGTTGGCACTGGCTGCGCCGCAAGGGGAACCCCTCCGGGTGTCGGACGCCGGCCGGCATCCGACACCCGGTTGTTCGGGTACCACGGAGCTGGGCGTTACAGGGTCAGCGTCCAGCTGTCGAGGAAGCCGGTGTTTCCGGCCCGGCGGTCGCGGATGCGCAGCTGCCACACGCCGTCGGCGCCCTCACTGCTGAGGTTGACCGTGTAGGTGGTGTGGATGTCGTCGCCGCTGTCGTTGCTGCGGTTCTTCAGGGAGTAGACGGTCCCGTCCGGTGCCACCAACGCGATCACGAGGTCGCCGCGGTTCGGGTGGATGATGTCCACGTGCACGGTCGACGTCGCGGACGCGTTGCGCCCGCATCCGGCGATCGTGATCGGGCTGAACACGGCCGGAGCGGGTCGATCGGGGATCGCCAGATCGTTGCCGTTCGTACCGGAGCAGGTCGGTGGCGGAGGAGTGCCATTGGGTACGAACAACAGCCGGTTCGGTGAGCCCGTACCCGGGTTCGGAATGACGCCTGTCGTGGCGTCGGCAACCATCTGGTCGCGTACCTGTTGCGGGGTGAACCCGGGGTTGGCCGCCAGGATCAGCGCCGCGGTACCGGTGGCGTGCGGCGTGGCCATCGATGTGCCGCTCAGCACGGCGGTGGCCGTATCGCTGGTCAACCAGTCCGAGGTGATGCTCACGCCGGGTCCGAACAGGTCCAGGCAGGTACCGAAGTTGGAGAACGAGGCGCGGTTGTCGCTGATGTCCGTGGCACCCAAGGTGATCGCGGTGGGTACCCGGGCCGGCGAGAACGAGCACGCGTCGGCGTTGGAGTTGCCCGCGGCGATCGAGTAGCTGACCCCGGAGGCGATGGAGTTGGCTACCGCGTCGTCCAGCGCGGTCTGGATGCCGCCGCCGAGGCTCATGTTGGCCACGGCCGGTTTGATCGAGTTGTTGGTCACCCAGTCGACGCCGGCGACGACCTGAGCGGTCGTACCGCTGCCGGAGCAGTTGAGCACCCGTACCGCGACCAGCTGGACCTGCTTGGCCACGCCGTACGCCGTACCGCCGGTGGTGCCGGCCACGTGCGTACCGTGACCGTGGCAGTCAATCCCGTTCTGGCCATCACCGATCGCATCGAACCCGATGCTGGCCCGCCCGCCGAAGTCCACGTGGGTGGGCCGGATGCCGGTGTCGATGATGTAGG
>DASRRF010000164.1:0-6566 GCA_035695905.1 Micromonosporaceae bacterium
GCGCGCCGGGTGCCCGCGGGCGCGGCACCCGCTCGAAGACACCCCGCGGTACGTCGGTCGCGTCGACCGCGGCCTGCCGCGCGCGATACCTCGCGGTGTCGTCGATCGCGTTGTTGTGCAAGGCGACGACCGGGATCCTGAACCTATTCGAACAGTCGTTGATCGCCAGGTAGAACTGCCGGTGCACAACGCCTTCGATGACCGTGGGATTCGTCGAGTTCGCGTTCTGGGTCAGGAAGTCGCGGCAGGCCTGCTCATCGGCCGAGCACTGCTCGGCTACGGCGCGGGGGAAGAGCTCGTTGGGATCCACGTCGCCGCCGTGCCGCGGCAACTGGATCCGCCGCTGCCCGGTGTCCGGCGTCATGATGGTCAGGTTGTACCGGCAGTGGTTGTGCATGAGCTCCGCCGTCAGGCGGGCGTTGCGCTCGTTGTTATGGATGAAGACCAGGCACGCGCAGGGCGGCCCGTTGGTCGATGGCCGGACATCCAGGCGGGGTGCCGCGGCGGCCGTCCCCGCGGTCGGACGTTGCCGCTGCACGAGCAGTTGGGCCTGCCGGGCACCGGTGAGCACACCGGCGGTGCTGCCGCGGACCACCCGGTCGGCCACCCCGTCGGCCTGCTCCTCCAGTTCGGCGGGGCCACCTACCTCCAGGTCTTCCGGCACACCGGCTGGGAAGCCCTGCTGGATGACGTGGGTGAGCTCGTGGGCCATGACCCGCCAGCTCGGCTCGGCCGCGGCCAGCACGATGTGCGTTCCTGCGGTGTACGCGACCGCGCCGATCGCCCGGGCCGACTCGGCCGGCCGCGCGCCGCGGTGCACCCGTACCCGGCCGAAGTCGTGGCCCAGGCGGGCCTCGAACAGCGCGCGGCTGGTGGTATCCAGCGGCTCGCCGGGCGAGGCGAGCACGGCGTGCACGATCGCCGGCGCCCTGGTACCCGTGCCGTGTTCCCCATCGCGTTCCTCGTGGTGGGCGCGTCCCTCGTCGTGGCACGGGCAGGATTGCGGCGGGGTGGTCCCGCAGCGCTGGATGACCCGGGCCGGCGGCCGGCTCACCTGCGTCGTCGCATGCGTCAGCACGCTCCGGTCCACCCGTCGATTATCGCCGGTGCGGGCGCCCGCCGGGCGAGGTGTCGCATAGCCGACCGCCGCGCGTCGACCTAGGCGTCACCCCAGACGTCCGCGGCGGTCTCCACGATCAGCGCGAGCTTGGCGACCTGCTGGTCGTAGTTGAGTACGTTTCCCTCCACAGTGGACGAGAACCCGCACTGCGGTGACAGGCACAGCTGCTCCAGCGGTATGTACCGGGTGGCCTCGTCGATCCGCCGCTTCAGCTGGTCCTTCGACTCCAGCTCGCCGCGCTTCGTGGTGACCAACCCAAGAACCACAAGCTTTCCCGGGGGTACGAAGCGCAGCGGCGCGAACGAACCGGACCGCTCATCGTCGAACTCCAGGAAGAACCCGTCCACGGCCAGCTCGGAGAAGAGCGCCTCGGCGACGAACTCGTAGCCGCCCTCGGCCGCCCAGGACGAGCGGAAGTTGCCCCGGCAGCTGTGTGTCGTGATGGCCAGTCCGGCCGGCCGGTCCTGCAGCGCCAGGTTGATCTGCTTGATGTAGCGCAGGTGCAGGTGCTCCGCGTCGGCCCCCTGCGCCTCCTGCAACGCCCGTTGCGCCGGGTCGTTCAGGTACGCCAGGCTGGTGTCGTCGAGCTGCAGGTACCGGCAGCCCAGATCGGCCACGGCGCGGATCTGTGCGGCGTACGCCGCACTGAGATCGGCCCAGAACTGCTCCTCATCCGGGTAGACCGCCGGGTCGATCGCGGCCCGCCCGCCACGGTAGTGCACCATGCTCGGCGACGGGATGGACAGCTTCGCCGTCACCCCGGGCTCCACAATGGACTTCAAGAACTCGAAGTCCGTACCGAAGATGGTCTCCCGCAACCGGATCGGCTCGTGTACCCGCAGCGCGGCGCTGGTGAACTCGAGTAGCCCGCCGGCGTTGCGGAACTGCACCTTGATGGTGTCGTCGGAGGCACTGATCCCGCCGAGCCGGTAGATGAAGTCCATGTGCCAGGAGGCCCGCCGGAACTCGCCGTCGGTCGCCGACTGCAGGCCGACCTCGCGCTGCATCCGTACCACCGCGCGGATCGCCTCGTCCTCGACGGTGCGCAACTGTTCGGCGTCCAGACGGCCGGCGGCCCGCTCCTCGCGGGCCCGCAACAGCGCCACCGGCCGCAGCAGGCTGCCGACGTGGTCGGCGCGGAACGGTGGACTCGTACGCGCGGTCATCTCCAGCTCCTGTCCTTGAGAGGCAACCCGACGTAGTTCTCCGCGAGCGACGCGGTGGCCGCCGGCGAGCTGGTGACGTAGCGCAGCTGGGACAGCTGCAGGCGATGGGTGAACGGGTCGCCGTCGTCCGGGCGGTGCAGCATCGAGGTCATCCACCAGGAGAAGTGCTGGACCCGCCAGACCCGGCGCAGGCACTCCGGCGAGTACGCTTCGAACAGCGCCTCGCCACCGCCGGCGTACCACGACTGGATGGCCTCGGCGAGTACGCTGACGTCAGCGACCGCGAGGTTGAGGCCCTTCGCCCCGGTGGCCGGCACGATGTGCGCGGCGTCCCCGGCGAGGAACAGCCGGCCGTACCGCATCGGCTCGACCACGAAGCTGCGCATCGCCGCCACGCTCTTCTCCACGATCGGCCCGCCGCGCAGCTGCCAGCCCGGATCGGTACGGGCCAGCCGGCGGCGCAGCTCGGCCCAGATCGCCTCGTCCGGCCAGTCATCCAGGTCGGTGTCCGGCCGCACCTGCAGGTACAACCGGGTCAGCCGCGGCGAGCGCATGCTGTGCAGCGCGAAGCCCCGGTCGTGGTACGCGTAGATGAGCTCCGCCGACGACGGCGGTGCCTCGGCCAGGATGCCCAGCCAGGCGTACGGATAGTCCCGGCTGAACTCGGTCAGCGTGCCGGGCGGCACCGCGGTCCGGCTGACCCCGTGGAACCCGTCGCACCCGGCGACCACGTCACAATGCAGTTCCTGCCGCTGTCCATCATGGACGAAGTGGACGACCGGGGTATCGGTGTCCAGGTTGGACAGTCCGGTGGCCGGTGCCTCGAACAGCAGCGGCCGGCCGGTCTGCAGCCGGGCCGCGATCAGGTCCTTGACGAGCTCGTGCTGCCCGTAGATGGTGATCCCCTGCGCGGTCGGTGACACCAGCGGGATCCGGTGCCCCTCGCCCTCGAAGAGCAGCTCGATCCCGTGGTGCACCAGGCGTTCGCGCAGCAGCCGGCCGGCCAGGCCTATGTCGCGCAGCAGATCGACCGTGCCGTGTTCCAGCACGCCGGCCCGGATCCGCCGCTCGACGTGCTCGCGGGTCTGCCGTTCCAGTACCACCGAGTCGATGCCGCGCCGGTGCAGCAGGTGCGCGAGGACGAGCCCGGCCGGGCCGGCGCCGATGATGCCCACCTGGGTACGCACGGTCAGCCGGTCCGGCCCAGCTTGCTCTTCTGGATCTGCGCGTAGATCAGCCCGCGCAGCTCGGTGAAGCGCGGGTGGGCGCGGGTGGTCAACTGGTCCCGCCCGGCGGGCAGATCGATGGCGAGGTCCTCGGCGACTCTGGTGGGCGCGGCGGACAGCACGATCACCCGCTGTCCTAAGTAGACAGCCTCGTCGATGTCGTGCGTGACGAACAGCAGCGTGACGCCCAGCCGTTGCCACACCGAACGGATCAGGTCCTCCAGGTCGGCTCTGGTCTGCGCGTCCACCGCGGCGAACGGCTCGTCCATCAGCAGCACCCGCGGGCCGTACGCGATGGCCCGGGCGATCGCGACCCGCTGCTGCATGCCACCGGAGAGCTGCCACGGGTACGCGTGGTGCGCGTCGGCGAGCCCGACCGCCTCCAGCGCCTCGTCGCTGAGCGTACGGCGGCGCGCCCGCGGCAACCCGGCGGCGCGCAGCGGTAGCTCGACGTTGTCCCGTACCCGCAGCCAGGGGAACAGGCTGCGGCCGTACTCCTGGAACACCAGGGCCAACCCGTCCGGCGGTCCGGTGACCAGAGCGCCATCGACATAGACCTGGCCGGCCGTCGGCGGCAGGAGCCCGGCGATGCAGCGCAGCAGCGTGGTCTTGCCGCAGCCGGACGGCCCGACGACACACGCGAACATGCCATCGTCCACAGTGAACGTCAGCTCGCCGATCGCCTCGACCCGCCGGCCGTGGCTGTCGTACACCTTGCGCAGCTGGCGCACCTCAAGCTTCACCGCGTCGAGCATCACCGCTCCCGCTGGGACGCGCGGATGCCGTGGTACCAGCCGAGCACCTGGCTCTCGCCGAGCCGGAACAGCACCGACAGCGCCACCCCGAGCAGGCCGAGCATCAGTACGCCGCTCCACATCTCCGGGATCGCGAAGCCGCGCTGGAACTGCACGACGGTGAAGCCGAGCCCGCTGCTCGCCGCGAACATCTCGCTGATCACCATGAGGATGATGCCGATCGACAGCGCCTGCCGGGCACCGGTGACGATCTGCGGGCTGGCCGAGCGCAGCACGAGCTGGCGCAGCCGGGTCAGGCCGCGGATACGGTAGCTGCGGCAGGTGTCCGCGAGTACCTCGTCGACCGCGCGCACACCCTCCACCGTGTTCAGCAGGATCGGCCAGACGCAGCCGGACACGATGACGATCACCTTCATCAGGTTGCCGATACCGGCCACCAGCATGATGATCGGCACGAGTACCGGCGGTGGGATGGCGCGCAGGAACTCGAGCACCGGTTCGAGCAGCGCCCGCAGCCACGGGCTGGCGCCGATGGCCGTACCGAGGCCGATCCCGAGCACGAGTGCGGCCGCGTAGCCCAGGGTCAGCCGGGCGAGGCTGGGCAGCACGTCGTCGAGTAGCCGCCGGCCGAACCAGGTCTGCGGGAACGCCGCCAGGATGCGCGACAGCGACGGCTTGAAGAAGTCGGTGCTGCCCGCGCTGCTGACCCACCACGCCGCGAAGAGCACGACCGGCAGGCCGAGCGCGGTGGCGGTACGCCGCAGCAGGATCATTGCGGTAGCTCCGCCCGCATGGCCGGATGCCAGGCGAGTACCCGGCGCTCGGCCGCCCGGGCGATCAGGTTGGCGGTCAGGCCGAGCACCCCGGTCACCACGACGAGCGCGTACATCGCCGGCACCGCGCCGCTGTTCTGCGCGACCGCGATCTCCTGGCCCAGCCCCGGCGACCCGATGACCAGCTCGCCGGTGATGGCCAGGATCAGCGCGACCGAGGCGGCCAGCCGGATCCCGGTCACCGCGTACGGCAGGGCGGTCGGCCAGACCAGGTAGCGCACCCGCGCCCAGCGGCCCAGCCGGTACGCCAGCGCGGTGTCCCGGGCCACCGGGTCCACGTCCGCCACGCCGTGCAGCACCTGGACCAGGACCTGCCAGAACGAGGCGTAGACGACGAGCACCAGGGTGGACTTCATGCTGACCCCGTACAGCACCACGACGAGCGGGATCAGCGCCACCGACGGGATCGGCCGGAGAAACTCCACAGTGGACGCTGTGACGGCGCGCAGCAACGGCACCGCGCCGATCACCACGCCCAGGACGACTCCGGCCAGCACTGCGATCGCGAGCCCGATCGCCCAGGTACGCACGGTGTCGCCGACCGCGGTCCAGAACCGCGCCTGCCGGGCCTCGTCGAGCAACGCCGTACCGATCCGGCTGGTCGGTGGCGCGTACCGGGCCGGTACCAGCCCGAGACGTGGCGCCACCTCCAGCACCGCGGCGAAGCCGGCGAGCCCGATGAGGCCCAGCAGCGCGCGGCTCCGCTTCACGCCCGCTCGCTCACGGCAGCAGTGCGCTCAGATCAGGGGTCGAACTGAGCAACCCGTCGCCGACCGCGAGATCGGACAGCGCCTGGATGGACTGCCGGTTGATGTCCGCCGGCCACTTCGGCAGCGTCATCTTGGCGATCACGTCCGGGGCGATCTGGGTATAGGTCCCGATGATCGCGCGGGCCTCGTCGGCGTGTCCGTCGGCGTACGCCAGGGACTCCTGCATCGCCTCGCGGAACCGCTTGACCAGATCGGGGTTGCTCTTCATGGTCTGCTGCGAGGTGAAGTAGAGCGCGACGACCAGGTTCGGTGCGGTGTCGACGTAGCTCGACGCAATCTTCCGGCCGCCCGCGGCGAGCACCGCCGACTGGAACGGCTCGACCACGAAGACCGCATCCACCTGACCAGCCTGCAACGCGGCGGGCTGCTGCGGGAACGCCATCTCGACGAAGTTGACCGCCTTCGGATCGCCGCCGGCCTTGCGTACCGACGCCCGTACCGAGGTGTCGACGATGTTCTTCAGCGTGTTCGCGGCCACCTTCTTGCCGGCCAGGTCGGCGGGTGTCTTGATCGGACTGTCACCCTTGACCATCAGCGCGGCGAAATCCTGGCCGTCCACGCCCGTGGAGTTGTTGCCGTTGCACACCACCTTCACCGCGACGCCCTTGGACGACGCGAGCAGCAGCGAAACCACGTTGCTGAAGCCGAACTGGTACTGCCCGCTGGCGACGGCCGGGATGATCGCGGCGCCGCCGG
>DASRRF010000165.1:0-8511 GCA_035695905.1 Micromonosporaceae bacterium
TATCCGGAGCGTGTCCCGCGCGTTGCGCGTGCTGGAGTCGGTTGGCCGATCGCCGCGGGGACTCACCGTCAAACAGATCGCCCGGCGCTGCGAGCTGACCGTGGCGACGACGTACCACCTGGTCCGCACGCTGGCCTTCGAGGGGTACGTGATCCGCCGCGAGGACGGCACGTACGTGGTCGGGCTGGAAATCGCGGACCGGTACCGGGAGCTGGTGACCGCGTTCCGCGGCCCGCCCGCGGTCGGCGACGCGTTGCGCAAGGCCGCGGCGGACACCGGGTACAGCCACTTCCTCGGCCGGTTCGTCGGCGGCCGGGTGGCGATCACCGCGATGGCTGAGGGTCCACGCTCGCCGTACCTGGAGGAGCTGATCCCCGGTTTCGACGAGGCCACTCATGCAACCGCGCTCGGCAAGGCGCTGCTCGCCACGCTCAGTCCGGACCAGCGCGCGCGGTACCTCAAGGAGTACGGCATGCGTGCGTACACCCCGGCGACGTTGACCTCACCGGAGGCGTTGGAGGCGGACCTGGCCGCGGGCGACAAGCGCGGTATGCACATCGAGATCGGACAGTACCGGCCCGGAGTCGCGTGCGCCTCGGTGCTGGTCGCCGTGGACCGCGATGTGGAACGCCGGGTGGTGCTCGGATGTTGCCTGCCGGCCGCGGAGCTGATGACGTCGGCGCGGCTGATCCGTACCCGGCTGATCGCCGCCGCGCACAGCCTGTCCGGCCTGCTGGACGGCGTACCACCGCGGGGCCAGCGGGCCGATCTCGGGGTCGGCGAGGCTTAGCGCACCGGGGTATTTCGTGAACCAAAGGTCTGACGACTGCGTACCACCGAGCAAGAAGACGGTGAGGATCGCTGGGGCTTGACCGACGACGACGCTGAACTGCTACGCGCCTTGAACGCCGAGCACGGCGAGGCGCTCTTTGCGCATGCGCTTCGGCTCGTGGGCGGGGATCGGCAGCGGGCCGAGGACCTGGTCCAGGAGACCCTGCTCCGGGCGTGGCGGCACCCGGATGCGCTGGACCCGGAACGGGGTTCGGTGCGGGCGTGGTTGTTCACGACCGCCCGGCATCTCGCGATCGACGCATGGCGGCGGCGATCGGCGCGGGTCAGCGAGGTGGTGACGGACACCTTGCCCGAACCGGCGGCGGACGACGAGACCGATCGCGCGGTGGAGGCCTGGACCGTTGCGGAGGCGCTGGGCCGGCTCTCGATCCCGCACCGTGAGGTGCTGATCGAGTGCTTCTACCGGGGTCGGTCGGTCGCCGAGGCATCGGCCCGACTCGGCATACCGGCCGGGACGGTCAAGTCACGGACACATTACGCGCTGCGATCTTTGCGGCTGGCTCTGGAGGAGTTGGGGGTGACGCGATGAAGTGCGAGTACGCCCGCGAGGACGGCGCATACGTGCTTGGCGCGCTCGCCCCGATAGAGCGGTCCGGGTACGAGCGGCATCTGGCCGGCTGCGCGCAATGCCGCGACGCGGTGGCCGTGCTTGCCGTGCTGCCCGGCCTGCTGGGCCGGCTCGACGCGGCCGCCGCGGAACAGGTCGCACTCGAGGCGACCGCCGTCGAGCCGTCCCGGCTGCCGAGCCTGGTGCTCGCCGCGCAGGCGGAGCGCCGCCGGGAAAGAACCCGGGCACGCCGACGGATTTCCGGATCCGCGCTCGTCGCCGCGTGCCTCGCGCTCGTCATGGGGCTCGGCATCGGGCTGGTTCGGGAGACCCCGCCGACGGTCGCCACTCCGGTGGTGATGGCCGCGATGATCCCCGCGGTGACCGGCGCACCGCGGGGACCGGTCTCCGCCGAGATCGGCATGAGCAGCGTCAACGGGGGTACGAAGATCCGCATGCACTGTAGCTACAGCTCGGCCGGCGACTACCACGACCCGTGGCCGTTCCGGCTGTACGCGTACGGCAAGGACGGCCGGTCCGAGGAGGTCGGCTCGTGGGTCGCCGGCCCGGGTGACGACCTGTGGCTGGACGGGATGACCCGCTACCGCACCGCCGACCTCACCCGGTTGGAGCTGCGGACCGGTGATGGTGCGCCGCTGCTCGTCTTCAACCCGTAGTCTTCCGGCCGATCGGGCCGATCGCGGGACTGCCGCAGTGCATCCCAGGTGAAGATGGCCAGCGCGGTCCACACGAGGCAGAAGCCGGCCAGCCGGGCCGGCGGCATCGGCTCGTGGTAGATGAACACCCCGACGGCCAGCTGCAGGATCGGTGCGGAGTACTGCAGGATTCCCAGCCCGGTCATCGGGATCCGGTTCGCCGCGCCGGCGAACAGCAGCAGCGGGATCGCGGTGATCGGTCCGGCCAGCAGGGTCAGCGCGGTGTGCCATGCCGACACGTGGCCGAAGTTGGCGTCGCCGCGGCCGGTGAGCCAGCCGAGGTAACCGAGCGCGGGCACCGCGAGTACCGCGGACTCGACGAACAGGCCGTCCACCGGCGGCAGGCCGAGCCTCTTCTTCACCAGGCCGTAGCAGGCGAACGACACCGCCAGGATCAACGCGATGTACGGCAACCGTCCATAGTCGACAGTGAGCACGGCGACCGCGACGGCGCCGACCCCGAGCGCGGTCCACTGTGCCGTACGCAGGCGCTCGCCGAGCAGCAGTACGCCGAAGAGTACGACGATCAGCGGGTTGATGAAGTAGCCCAACGACGTCTCGACCACCCGCGAGGAGTTCACGCCGTAGATGTAGGTACCCCAGTTGACCGCGATCAGGGCGGCGGCCAGCGTTATCCCGCCGAACGTGCGGGCCGAGGTGAGTACCGCGGCCACCCCGCGCCAGCGGCGGATTGCAAGCAGCAACAGCGCCACGAAGACCGCCGACCAGAGGATCCGCTGGGCCAGGATCTCCACCGGCCCGGACGGCCGCAGGTGCTTGAAGTAGATCGGGAAGAAGCCCCAGGACACGTACGCCGCGAGGCCGAACAGGTATCCGCGGCGCAGCTCGCTCATGCCGGCCAGCGTAAGGGGCGATCGGTTGTGCACTCCTTATCAGTGATGGATGTCACTGTTGGATCTCACGGCCGGAGACGACGTGGGCGGGGCGGCGGGGTCGAGGGAAAGCGAAGCTCCATCCAGCGGTCGGGTTCGACCATCGGGGTGAAGCCGAGCTTGGCGTACAGGCCGTGCGCGTCCGCTGTGGCCAGGATCACCCGGCCCGGCCCCCAGCCGCGGACCTCGTCGAGGGCGGCGCCGACGAACCAGGTGCCCACCCCGGCACCGCGTACCGAGCGGTCCAGGTAGACGTCGCAGAGCCAGGCGAACGTGCAGCAGTCGGTGACGAACCGGCAGTAGCCGAGCAGCTCGCCGCCGCGGTAGAGGCCGAAGTTCACCGAGTTCGCCACCGACCGCGCGACGACCTCCGGGGTACGGCCGATCGCCCAGTACGCGTCGGTCGACAGCCAGGCGTGGATCCGTGCCAGGTCCAGCCGGGCCGGATCGTCGCTGACCTCCCAGCCGTCGTCGCGTGTGTGCAGCACCCGACGACTGTAGTGGTCACTTCTTGTCCGGCACCACCATGTTCAGCACCCAGCTGATCACACCGACGAGCAGCGCGCCGAGCACCGCGGTCGGCCAGAACTTGTCGACGTGGAACGGCAGGTCGAGCTGTCCGGCGATCCAGCTGGTGAACATGAACAGCGCGCCGTTGACGACGAGCGCGACCAGGCCGAGGGTCAGCACGTAGAACATGCAGCCGACGGTCTTGATGATCGGGCGGAGCACGGCGTTCACCAAGCCGAAGATGACCGCGACCGCGAGCAGTGTGAAGACCTTCTTGACGGTCGAGTCGCCGCCGAGCTCGATGCCGTTGACGATCAGCGTCGCGACCCACAACGCCACCGCGGTGATGCCGAGCCGGATGAGGATGCCCATGCCGGGATCCTGCCACGGCGGACCGCTCGCGGTCAGCCCCGCTCCGCGCGTACCCGGGACAGGTCAGCGGCACGACGGCGCCGGTGGTGGCGGCGGCGGCCGTGCCGGGCGGACCCGGCCCAACTCTGTCCACTGTGGACGGCGCCGGTGCTCGTCATGGACGTCTATGGTGTGTGCCGGCCGGGTTACCACGGGAGGGCGGATGCCGACGCGGCAGGACCAACTGCACTCGCACCAGTTCGCTGTGCAGCGGGCGGTGGCCGCGCTGGTGATGCGCGAGACGGATCCGGCCCAGTCGCCGTTCCACCGGTTGGCCGGCGCCGCTCTGGCCAGCGTGCTGCTCGCCGCGCTGGCGCTCGGCGCGGTCGCGACCTACGGCGTGCTCTCGCCACCGGCCGACACCGGGTGGCGCGACGGGTCCGCGATCGTCGTGGATCGGGACTCCGGCGCGCGGTACCTCTACCGGGACGGCCGGCTGCACCCGGTGCTGAACCACGCCTCCGCACTGCTCATCCTCGGCTCACCCGGCCCACGGGCGGTACGCGTCCCGCGCGCCACGTTGGACGCCGTGCCGCGCGGTGCACCGCTGGGCATCCCGGGCGCACCGGACGCGCTGCCGGATCCGGCTCGGCTCGCGGCCGGCCCGTGGACGCTGTGCTCGTACCCGTCCGGCGAGTCGGTGCTGTTCCTCAGCGACGTTGCCGGTGGTAGTCCGCGGCTGGCCGACGCCGGTCTGTTGGTCCGCCTCGCCGACGGCTCGGTTCAGCTGATCTGGCATGGTCGGCGGCACCGGGTACGCGAACCCGGCGTGGTCCTCGCCGCTCTGGGCTGGGGCACGGAGCGACCGGTACCGGTGGCGCCGGCCCTGCTGAGCGCGCTGGCCGCAGGGGCCGACCTCGGGCGGATCGCGATCGCGGGTCGCGGCGAGCGGTCCACGGCGGTGCCGGGCGCGCGGGTCGGCGATGTGTTCGTGACCGGGAGCCAGGGCGGCGGCCGGCAGTACGCGGTGGCCCTGCGGGATGGTCTCGCGGTGGTCAGCCAGGTGCAGGCGGACCTGCTGATCGGCGATCCGCTCGGCCGCCAGACCGATGCCATCCCGCTCGGGGCCGGCGAGTACGCGCGCCTGGCCAAGGCGCCGTTCGGTGCCGCGGCGGGCGCGGACGCGTTGCCCGCGGAGACGCCGCGGCTGGCCCGGGTCGCCGACGGCCGCAGCGTGTGCGCGCTGCTGCCGGACGGCGCCGAGCCGGAGCTGCGGCTGGATGTCGGGATCGCGGTGCCGCCCGCGGCGGTGCGGACCGGCGGGAGTCCCGGGTCGGTGGACTGGGTGGCGGTGGACCCCGGCGGTGGCGCCGTGGTGGGCGACCCCAGCGGCGAGCTCTGCGTGGTCACCGATCAGGCGATCCGGTACGCCGTGCCGCAGCCCGACGTACTCGCGGTGCTCGGCCTCGGCGCGGTTCGGCCGGTACGGCTGCCCGCCGCGGTGCTGAACCTGCTGCCGGCCGGGCCGGTACTCGATCCCGCCACGGCACGGTCGCCGGCATCGTGACGATGTGCCGGCGTGGGCGGGGTGGCGGGGTCAAGGGAGGGCGGAGTTATCCACAGGCTGGCGAGGGGGTCTACCGCGGGTCCGGGTGTGCGGCTACCGTCGGCGAGGTTGGTGTGCCATCGGGCTATCTGGATGGCTGGATTTCGGCGGGATGGGGTGATCGGCGCGTGTCCACGACCCGGGCGCAGGCCGGCGAGATGGAGCGCGCGGCGACCAGTTTCGAGCAGGTCAACGACGCGCTCGACGGGATGCTGCGGCGGCTGATGGCCGAGCTGGACCTGCTCAGATCGCAGTGGCAGGGCGCCGGTGGGCGCACGTTCGACGAGGTACGCCGGGTCTGGGCGGATGACCAGGCGCGGATGCAGGCGGCGCTGGCCGAGACGGCACACGCGCTGCGGACGGCCGGCCGGGCGTACGCAACGACCGATGCCGGGGCCGCCGACCAGCTCGGTGGCCTTCGCGGCCGGGTGACGCTGCCGCTGTGATCACCGATCTTGGGAGGAGGTTCGATGGGTGACCTGCTGGTGGTCAACTTCGTCGCACTGGGTACGGCGAGCGACCACATCCAGGCCGCGGTGAAGACCATCAATGACCAGCTGACCCAGCTGGAGCACGACGCCGCGCCGCTCGTCGCGACCTGGGAGGGTCCGGCCCAGGCCGCGTACGCGGAACGCCAGCGCCGGTGGCGTACCGCGGCCGGTGAGCTGGCCGCGCTGCTCGCCGAGATCAAACGCGGGCTCGACGACTCCACGCAGCTCTACCGTGGCGCCGAAGACCGCAATGTCAGGCTCTTCGAGTGACCGCCCGCGCGGCGGCCGGACGGTCGCTCGGACGGGGTCGCCTGGACGGCCATCATCCGGCCGGCAGGGGGACTTCGCGGTCCGCGCGGTCGTTGCCCGAGACGGGTGCGGTGGCGCGCAGCCGGCCCGGGATGCGCTGTAGGTTGTACCCGATGCCTGCCCGCTGATGACGGAGATGGTAAAGGAGGTGGCCGTGACCGAGTGGGTGCCGGCCACCGAGGCGGAGCTCGCGATGCGCGATGCGCTGCGAGCCAGCGACCAGGAGCTGTACTTTCGCATCCTGGCCCGCACCGAGCTGCTGCTGCCGGTCTCGGCGGACGCACTGGCCGGCCGCGCGCCGATGGGTTGGGGCACCTGGACCTCCGGTGATCGTACCCACGTGTTGGCGTTCACCTCACCGCAGGCGATGGCGGCCTGCCTCGCCGAGCACGCCGGCTCGGCCCGCCGGATCGCGTACCACGAGCTGGCGCAGAGCTGGCCCAACCTGGAGTGGTGGCTGGCGGTCAACCCCGGCCTACCGATCGAGGGGTACCTGCCGGCCTGGTTCGTGACCCAGCTGTCCCGCGGCGACGTACGGCTGCCGGGCCAGACCGGCACCCGGGCGCGGATCGAGCGGGTGGAGAGCTTCCAGCGGACCCGCGCGGTGGCCACCGTGCCGGGCCGGCGGGCCGCGATGCCCGCCCTTCCGGCCGCGCCGGCCCCCGCACTGCCGCCGTCTCCGGTACCCGTGCCCGCACAGGGCGGCGCGCTGGTCGGGGCGGCGGTTGAGCCCGCGACCCGGGCGGTGGCACCGGCGGCCGCCGCACCGCCGCCACCGGAGCGGGCCGCACCGCCGCCGGACGGCGCGCGAGGTCGCGCGAGCGCCCCGGCCCACGCCGCGCCGCCCGATCCGAACTTCGTCCCGGCCAACGATGTCGAGGTCAGCCTTCTCGCCGCGGTCGAGGAGGGTAACACCGACAGTTTCCTGTCCACGCTGCTGCTCGCCACGGTGCTGATCCCGGTACGGCCCGGGGCGCCGACCGGCGCGCAGCCGGGCGAGGAGGGCTTCGGGTGGCTCACCGAGACGCTGGAGGACCAGCCGTACGTCGTGGTGTTCACCTCACCGGAGCGGCTCGTCGCGCACCGCGGCGCGCCGGGTGAGACGGCCTCCGTACGCTTCGTCCACCTGATCCGGCAGTGGCCGGACGACCAGTGGTCGTTCGCGGTCAACCCGGGTACGCCGATCGGCGCGAAGCTGCCCGGTACGCAGATCGTCGCGCTCGCCAGCTGGGCGGACGAGGTGGGCCTATCCGGTGACCCGGCGGCGGCGCCCGAGCCGGTCCGGCCGGCCGAGCCCGCGCCGCGTCCGGCATCGGCCGGGACCGCGCCCGACCCCGGCGGCGAGACGATGATGCAGAAGGCGATCCCGCCCGGCCAGGTCGACTACTACCTGGACCGCGGGTACGACCGGGTGTCCGGCTTCGTGCACCGCGCGTCCGAGGTCGCGCACCTGCGTACGCCCGTGGAGTTCTACGCGGCGCTCGGGTTGGGCTACGCCGGCTCGCAGTTCACCCGGGACGCCACCGAGCTGTACGTGTTGCGCTGGGCGGCGTACCGGCCGAACCTGTACCGCATCCCGTACGGCGGCCAGCACGAGGCCGGGATGCGCGCGATGCAGGGCTGGGTGATCGAGCGGGCACCGTTCCGCGGCAACGGGTTCGCGCCCGGTGACTCCAGCGACATCGTCGCGGAGTTCAAAGTGGACAGTGCACGGCTGCCGCACGGTGCACAGCTGTGGCGGGTCACCGCCGAGGGCGCCGAGACGCTGGTGGCCCTGCTGGACGCGGACGGTCCACAGTGGAGGGACGTGGCCGACGTGCAACGCGAGGCGGGTGCGGCCTGATGCGCGACGGCTACCTGGCGCGCTGGCGCGGTCGGGAGTTCGAGGCGAGCCCCGACGGTGACGAGGTCCGCATCTATGTGACGGATTCCGAGGACGGGTTCGAGGAGATCCGCGGCGGTCGCTACCGCCGGATCCTGGTCGCCGAGGAGGTCGAGGACCTGTGCTACGTGCGTACCACCTGCACCTGGCAGGGTGAGCCGTTCGTGGTCCTCGCCGAGCACGAGTCCTGGTTGCGGGTGGAGTACACCGGCGGCAAGGCACCGGTCGCCCGCGCGCTCGGGCTGGAAGAGTTCGACTACGGGGTCTACCAGGGCTGGGCGCCGGCCGCCGACGTCACCGAACTCCGCGAGCATCGGGTCTGAGTTACCGGTCGGTGACCGGCCGTGCTGGCCG
>DASRRF010000166.1:0-3033 GCA_035695905.1 Micromonosporaceae bacterium
ACCGCTCGCCCACCACGAAGAACGTCGCGGGTACGTCGTACCGCTCCAAGGTGTCCAGTACCATCGGAGTCCACTGTGGACCTGGGCCGTCGTCGAAGGTGAGCGCCACCAACGGTTCGGCGGCGTCGACGTGCCAGATGACTCGGGTCTGTCCGTGGGGCGCCCAGTCCAGCGGGTCGGCGGCCGGTGCGTACCCACCGGACAGCGGCAACCGCCGCGGCCCGAACGCGTGGACCGCGGCCGATCCGGTCAACGCGGTCGCGCCACCGGCTGCCGCCGCGACCGACACCAGCAACGCCCGGCGAGACAACGCCCCCGACATGGGGCGATCATGTCAGTTGGCCGGGTCCCCCGGTGTGCCAACCCAGGATTTCGCGAGCAGGTCTCGGGTGTCGCCGAGCAGCTGCGGCAACACCTTGGTGTGGCCCAGCACCGGCATGAAGTTGGTGTCCCCACCCCATCGCGGTACCACGTGCTGGTGCAGGTGCGCCGCGATGCCCGCGCCGGCCATCGAGCCCTGGTTCATCCCAATGTTGAAGCCATGCGCCCCGGACACCCGGCGGATCGCCCGCATCGCCTCCCGGGTCAGCTCCGCGATCTCGGCCAGCTCGGGCGGATCCAGCTCGGTGTAGTCCGCCACGTGCCGGTACGGGCAGACCATCAGGTGCCCCGGGTTGTACGGGTACATGTTCAGCACCGCGTACGCCACGGTCCCCCGGTGCACGATCAGCGAGTGCTCCTCGGGTACCCCCGGCGCCAGGCAGAACGGGCAGCCGGCCGGCAGCGCGTACTCGTCGGACCGCCGGTCTTCGCCGTTGATGTACGCCATCCGGTGCGGCGTCCAGAGCCGGTCCAGCTCGTCCGGAACCCCAGGGCCGATGTGCACCGCAGCTCCCTCCCGTCGCCCGCGATGCTACCTAGCCCGGACCGGCTTGACTCTCGACCTACCCGAGACCTTTAGCCTCGACGCGTGGCGGAGCTCATGTCGATCGGCCGGTTCGCCCGGCAGGCCGGTCTCTCGGTGGGTGCCTTGCGGCACTACGCCGAGCTCGGCCTGATCGTCCCGGCCCGGGTCGATCCGGACAGCGGGTACCGGTACTACACGCCTGACCAGGTGCCCACCGCCCAGCTGGTGGCCGCGCTGCGGGACCTGGAGGTGCCGCTGGGCCGGATCCGGACCATGCTCGGGGCCAGCCCGGCCGAGCTGCGCCGGCGCCTGGCCGGGCACCGGACCAGGATCGACGCGGACATCTGGCGGCTGCAGCGGATCGCGCACCGGCTGCGCATGATCATCGACAACGAGGAGGACCCGATGCCCCACCCCGCCTTCGTACTCGACCCGGACGACGAGCGCCGGCTGGCCGCCACCCTGTTCAACCGGGTCTGGGAGCTGCTGGAGAAGCCCGACCGCAGTACCGCCGACGACGACGAGATGCTGCACGCCACGCACGCCAGCCGGCACCACTGGGGCCAGGTCGGCCAGCCGGTGAACTTCGCGCGCGGCGAGTGGCAATGTTCCCGGGTGTACGCCGTACTCGGGCGCGCCGAGCCCGCCCTGCACCACGGCCGGCGCTGCCTGGAGCTGGCCGAGGCGCACGACCTCGGGCCGTTTGACGTGGGCTGCGGACACGAGGCACTGGCCCGGGCGTACCGGGTCGCCGGCGATCGGGAGGCCAGCGCCCGGCACGTGGCCGACGGCCGGGTCCAGGCGGACAAGCTGACCGACCCCGAGGAGCGCGAGCTGCTCTCCGCCGACCTCGACTCGGTGTAGCCACCCGTCCGCTACGGTGTTCAGGACGCCGCCAGCTACCCCCTGGGAACGTACTGATGCCCCGCCGTACCGTGGTCGACCCGCGGTTTCCCGCCCGCTTGCGAGAGCTACGCGAGGAGCGTGGCTTGTCGCTGCGGGCGCTCGCGGCGCGGACTTACTCCAGCAAGAGCCACATCCGCGGCGAACGCGATCATGGTCGCGGCGCGGAGCCATGGGAGACGGCTGAGTTACTGCGACGCATGCACGCGTCGGACACGGCTCCGGCGACCATCGAGGCGTTGAACTCCACCGCGTTCGAGCTGTGTTGCCAGACTCCGGAGCCCAAGCTGGTGGACGGCACGGGGCACACACATCCGGTCAACGACGGCGGGCACTGGTCCGAGGAGCCCACCGCGGCGTACCCGGTCGACCGGCCAATGACACCGGGCCAGCAGGGGCGCTCCCGCCGCCGGCGGTGGCCATAGGACCCGGGCGGCATATTCGGTTGGGGTGGTGATCGGGTTAACGCAGACTGACCGACATGACCTTCACATCCCCCCTCGAACGTACCGAAGCGCCCTTCACCAACCCCGAGCTGGCCGCCCTGAACAGCTGGCTGGACTACGAACGGGCCACGCTCCTGACCAAGCTGGAGGGGCTTACGCAGGAGCAGGCCGGGCAGCGCACGGTGGGCTCCGACACCACCCTGCATGGCTTGGTCAGGCACCTGACCACGATTGAGCAGTGGTGGTTCGTGGAGTGTGTGGCCGGCCTGAAGGAGCCCTACGCCTACTACGACGGGGAAGAGATCGACTGGGACTGGGACCTGAGCCGGAGCGAGGGCCTGCAGCCCGACGTGGACCGTTACGTGGCCATGTGTGAGCGCAACCGGCAGATCACGGCCGACGTGGATCCGGACTCCACCATCACCACCAAGCGGGGCCGGGTGATCGATATTCGCTATGTGATGATCGGCATGATCACGGAGTACGCCCGGCACAACGGCCACGCCGACGTGGTCCGCGAGCTCATCGACGGTGTCACAGGCGAGTGACCTCCTCCCCTGCCGGGCCGGGAGCTGCCGGTTTGTGTGTCAGGTTGGCCATACGTGCCCGTCGAGGAAGTCCTCGATGGCGGTGACGATGGGGTGAGGGCCGAGGCTCCCGCCTGGGATGAGCACCATGCCGCGTTCCACGCCCACCAAACTATCGATCACAGGGGTCCACGCGCATCCCATTCAACACCGCCAGGCTGGCCGCCGCCCGATGGTGAGCGAGAGCACG
>DASRRF010000167.1:0-7999 GCA_035695905.1 Micromonosporaceae bacterium
GCCTGCAGGCCGTCTTGGCAGAAGCAGAGCAGTGGGTACGCCTCGCGTCAAGCGCACAGCGCCAGCCCACCCGCAACCGGCTGCTGCTGATCGTCGTCGCGTCGCTGCCGGAGTTGACCGACGCGGCCGAGCTGGCCCGGATCGCCGCGCTGGCGCAGGCCGGTCCGGAGGCCGGGGTGCACCTGGTCGTCGCCGGCTGGCCGCCGCCTCCGCTCACCGTCGAGACCACGCACGGGCTCCTACCGCTGGCCACCCCGGTGGGGATCCGCAACCCGTACGCGGTTGTCGGTCCGCCGCCGGGCGCCGAGTTCAGCTCCGGGGCGGGCAACCCGGCGCTCAACTCGCCGGTGTTCCTCGACGATGACCCGCCCGGTGACCTGGTCGACCGGATCTGCCGGGAGCTCGCCGCGCAGGCCGCGGCCGCCGCAAAGCTGCGCCTGTCCGACCTGTTGCCGGACAGTCCACCGTGGACGGAAAGCGCCGGTGACGGGCTGGCGACCACGGTCGGCTTCCATGCGGACTCGCCGGTCGCGCTCCGGTTCAACGACCTTACTCCACATTGGATGATCGGCGGGAGGTCCGGCGCCGGGAAGACCGCGTTCCTGCTCAACGTCCTGTTTGGACTCGCAACCCGCTACCCGCCGGACGAGCTGGCCCTCTATCTCCTGGACTTCAAGGAAGGCGTGTCGTTCACCGAGTTCACCCCGACCGAACGCGACCCCGCCTGGCTGCCGCACGCCCGGGCGGTGGGCGTCGAGTCGGATCGGGAGTACGGGCTGGCCGTGCTCGCCGAGCTGGAGGCCGAGATGTCCCGCCGGGCAACCTCGTTCAAGGAATTGGGACTGTCAAAGTTCGCCGCGTGGTCCAGCGCCGTCGGTGGCGGGGTTGCGCGGATCCTCTGCGTCATCGACGAGTTCCAGGTGCTCCTGGCCGGCAACGACGCGATCGCCAACCAGGCCGTGGCGCTGCTCGAATCACTGGCTCGCAAGGGCCGGTCGTACGGCATCCACCTGGTACTGGCCAGCCAGACCGTCCGCGGAGTCGAGGCGCTGTACGCGAAGCGCGACTCCATCTTCGGGCAGTTTCCGGTACGGGTCGCCCTGCCCGGCGGCGCGGACGTGCTGGACCCGGCGAACGAGTCGGCCGCCGGGCTGCCGCTCGGCGCGGCGGTCATCAACACCGCTGGCGGGTTCGGCGGTCCGCGCGGCGCGATCCGCGGACACGAGACTACCGTGCACTTTCCCGACCCGTACGCCGATACGAGCGCCCTTGCCCGGCTGCGCCGGCTGCTGTGGGAGGACCGGCCGGCCGACAACCGACCGCCGGACGTGTTTGCCGGCTACGCCGAACAGCACCTGAGCGCCGATCCGACGTTCCAAGCCGCCCGGCCGGGTCTTTCCGACGAGGGGCGGCCAACTGTCCTCATCGGACGGTGCATCGACGTCGCATTGTCCACCGCCGCGTTCGCGCTGGACGGAACGCCCGGACGACACCTGGCCGTCCTCGGCCCGAGCAGCACCGGCGTTGACCTGCTGGATGCGGCCGCCCGCAGCGTGGCCGCCCAGCACACCCCGGGCGCGGCCCGGTTCCTGCTCGCCCCACTCACCGCGGACACAACGCAGTCCTCGGCGCGGCTCGGCTCGGCGCTCGCCGGGTACGGGCACCAGGTGTCCACACTGGACAGTAATGGCCTACTCGGTGCGCTGGACGAGATGTGCCACGCCGGCGTCGCGTCGTACCTGGTTATCTTTGCCGCCGACGCAGCCCGGCTGCCGGAGTACGCTCTGCGAACCGCGTTGCGCGAAGGGCCAGGGTACGGCCACCACGTGTTCGCCTGGTGGCGGGGCCAGCGCCGGTTCACCGAGGATGTCGGGCCGGGCGCCCGGGACGAGGTGACTGGACTGGTGTTCCTCAACGTGCCCGGTGCCGACGTGTCGTTGCTGGTCGGCCGCCAGGTGGACTGGCAACCGCGGCCGAACCGGGCGTTGCTCTACGACCGGCACGCGGACCGCGCTACGGTGTTCGTACCGTTCCACCGGCCACGAGACGACGACCCGGAGCGCCGCCTATGACCGCCTGGGACGACTACCAGGCCGCGGCCCGCGAGCTGGACGCGGATCGGCGTGCCGCGGCCGCCGTCGCGGCCGAGCAGAGCGGCGTGCTGCGGGCCGCGCGTGAAGAGTTGGCGGCGGTACGCAAGCGCCTGCTGCTGCAACAGTCGCGCTTTACCGAAGCGACGACCCGGCACAGGGTACGCCCACCGGAGCTGGCGCCGACCGACACCGAGGTGATGAACGCACTCGCGCCGGGGAGTAGCCCGGCCGCCATCCTCGCCGCCCTGCACCACGCTCGCGGCACGCTGGACGCCGCCGATGCCGAACTGAGCACTGTGGACAGTGCCGGCAGAGCCGGGCTGCGCGACCGGCCACCGACCGTAAGAAACCTGGTCGTTTACGGCGCCTTCGCGCTCGGCGTACTCGTGCTGCAGCTGGGCTTGTTCGTCGCCGTCGACGAGCAGTCGTTGCCGGCACTCGCCCCGGTCTGCGGGCTGGTGCTGCCGCTGCTCGGGTACGCCCTGGGCTGGCTCACCGTGGGTATCGTGTTCCCAGCGCCGGCAGGGTCCACAGTGGACCGTACACCGATGGTCGGCGCGGTGGTCTGCCTCCTCGCGCCGGTGCTGATTACCTGCGCCGGTTTCGGCATACTGATGGTGCTGCGCTGAAGGAGGCCCAGGGTGCCCACGGTAGAAGAGATCAAGGCGAGTCTCGCCGCCTCAGTCGGCGAGACCGACCAGGCGACACACGCGATCCGCGGCGTCATCGACCGGCTGGACGACGCGCTCGCCCGGCTCCGGCTGACCGCCGCGGGTACCGTCCACCCGGCGCTCACCGACGCGATCGCCCGGCTGGAGCAGGCGAAGGTACGCCTGGACGAGGCCCGTACGCTGGCCCGTGCCGCCATCGACGCGGCGAACACCTACCGCAGCACGATGTAGCCCGCGCCGGCCGGGATCGGGGCTGCGCACAAGGTGGGGGCCGATATCCATCTCATGGGCAGATATCACCGCCGTCAGGCAACCTCCGCTTGGCTGACAATGGGGGGACGCATGGCGGTTGCCGACGCCAGCCGATATCTGGTCCCGAGATGGAGATCGGCCCAGGGTTCACATTGGCCCAGCGTCAGCCCAGACCCAGGCCTAGGCTCCAGGTCGAGCGTGGCCGGCGGCTCAGCCGGTGACGATCGGGGCGAGACCAGGGGTGAGCCAGAGCTCCTCGATCGCCGTTGCCTCCGCGCCGGCCAACCGCAGCGCCGCGAGCACCCCGTCGAACGCCATCTGCAGGGTCTCGAACAGCGTGCTGATCTGGTGCCAGACGTGCAGGGTGTGCGCGCCGAGTTCGACGATCTCCTGCCATGCGTCGCCGAACCCGATCAGCGCACCGCCCAACCGGACGATGCGCAGTACCTTCTCCACCACCCACCACCGGTACGCGGCCACGAGCAGGACCAGCCCGCGGAACGTGTGCTCGGACTCGTCGGCGAGCCACTCGAAGGCGTCCCGGTGCAGCGCGAGCAGATCCTCCAGCGCATCGAGCGCGGGTAGCCACCGCTCCCGGATCGCGTGCGCGAACTCGGCCGCCGCCGGCGAGTCCCAGCTCGCCGACAGCGAGTCCAGGCCGTACGCCAGGTTGGCCCGCAACGCGCCGACGCCGTCCGGCCCGGCCAGCGCGGCGTAGCCGGCCGCCGTTGCCCGCAACGTATCCCAGTCGCCGGCGAGCCACGGGAGCACCCGTTCGGCGAGGCTGATGTGCGCGTACCGGCGTACCCATTCATCGACGACGCCGAGCTCATGCCGCGCCTCTTCGATGGCCTGTGCTACGCCGAAGGCCGGCTCGGGCGGGCGAAGCCCGGGCAGGAACGGGTCGCGGAAATCGCCGGGATGCCGGCCGTCCGGGAAAGCGGCATCCGGCGACACCCGGCCGGGCAGCACGTCCCAGATCCGTTCCGCCGCCGCGGCGTCTCCGGCCTGGTACCGCTGCGCGGCGAGCCGCAGGCTGTCCGCGAGGACGCGAAGGTTGTGCCCGGCCGAAGTGAACAGGCCGACCGTGCCGTCCCGGGCCAGCTCGGTGGCGGGCCGTACCGCGCCGAGCAGCCCGGTCAACCCGTCGGTCCGGCCGCACACCACGGTGCAGTAGCGGGCCAGCGGCATGGTGCAGTAGTCGGCGTTGCGGTCCAGCTGGTCCGCGTACCCCCTCAGCTGTTCTGGGTCGACCCGCACGCTCAGCTCCCGGGGCCGAACAGGAGCTGTTCCCAGGTCAGCTCGCCGCGGTCGACCGGTTGCTGGGCCGCACGCAGGTCGCCCGGGGCGTGCTCGGACCGGGCGAAGGCGGCCAGCTCCACCGCGGCCGTGGCGGCCGCCCGGCGGCGCCGCTCGACCATCTCGTCGGTCGGCCCCGGTGGACGCTGGCCCAGCTCGACCCGTACCTTGTCGAGCAACCGCCGCGCCCTACCTATGGACTCCACGCGGTCACGCTAATTTGGCCATCCACAGCCCCACAAGCCCTGTGGATAACGCTGTGGACAGACCGGGCCGGCCTAACCGCGAATGATGAGGCTCATCGCCTCGGCGCGGGACTTCGCGTCG
This sequence comes from Micromonosporaceae bacterium, assembly GCA_035695905.1. Lineage (GTDB taxonomy): Bacteria > Actinomycetota > Actinomycetes > Mycobacteriales > Micromonosporaceae > EFPC-2. The sequence goes on from DASRRF010000167.1 coordinate 4,643, forward strand.
TACTGGAAGATTCCCCGTACCGCCGAGGTGACCGTACGGGAGCCGGCCTTCTGGATGCCCCGCATGGACATGCACAGGTGCTCGCACTCGAGTACGGCGATCACGCCGCGCGGATCCAGCCGGTCCATCAACAGGTCGGCGATCTGTACGGTCAGCCGCTCCTGTACCTGTGGACGGCGGGCGTACACCTCGACCAGCCGGGCCAGCTTCGACAGCCCGGTGATCCGCCCGTGTTCGCCCGGGATGTAGCCGATGTGCGCGACGCCGATGAACGGCAGCAGGTGGTGTTCACACATCGAGGCGACCTGGATGTCACGGACCAGGACCATCTCCTCGTGGTCCGCGTGAAACGTGGTGGCGAGCACCTGCGCCGGGTCCACCCGGAGCCCGGCGAACAGCTCGGCGTAGGCCCGGGCAACCCGGGCCGGCGTCTGCGCCAGCCCGTCGCGGTCCGGGTCCTCGCCGACCGCGACGAGGATCTCCCGGACCGCCTTCTCGATCCGGGCCAGGTCAATGGCGCTCTCCACGGACACGCCGGTCAACTTGCCGTCGACCAGTCGGGCGGCGAGGTAGTCCAGCTCGGTCGGCGAGTCGCTCAGCGGGCACCCTCAGAGGTCGGCGCGTCGGCCGGCTGGGCCGGGCCGTTGCCCGGTGCGCCGTTGGCCGGCGCCGCGGACCCGAAGCTGGCCGGGCCACGCCCGACCACCGGTCCGGCGCCGATCGGCGCGCGCATGCCATCGCGGGGGTCGGCCGGCTCCAGGTCGGCCGGGGTACGCACCGGGCCCCGGTCGGACGGCTGCCGCTTGCCGAAGCCGTTGAACGGCGCCATCGGCGGACGCTTCTGCACCCGGGCACAGATCCGGGCCATGTCCGCCTGGGTGATGGTCTCCTTCTCGATCAGCTCGAGCACGATGGTGTCCAGCACGTCGCGGTACTCGACCAGGATCTCCCAGGCCTCGTCGTGGGCCAGCTCGATGAGGTTGCGTACCTCGGAATCGATCTCCGCGGCGACCGCGTCGGAGTAGTCCCGCTCGTGGCCGTAGTTGCGGCCGAGGAACGGCTCGCTGTCGTTCGTACCGTACTTGACCGCGCCCAGCTTGGCGCTCATCCCGTACTGCGTGACCATGGCCCGGGCCAGCGTGGTGGCCTTCTGGATATCGTCGCCGGCGCCGGTGGTCGGCTCGTGGAAGACCAGCTCCTCGGCGGCCCGGCCACCCAGTGCGTACGCCAGCGTGTCGATCATTTCGGCCCTGGTCTGGGTGTACTTGTCCTCGGTGGGCAGCACCAGGGTGTGCCCGAGCGAGCGGCCGCGGGGCAGGATCGTCACCTTGTGCACCGGCGCCGAGTGCGGCAGCGCCCAGGCCACCAGCGCGTGGCCGCCCTCGTGGTACGCGGTGATCTTCTTCTCGTTCTCGCTCATCGCCCGGGTCCGGCGCTCGGGTCCGGCGATCACCCGGTCGATCGACTCCTCCAGGAAGTAGTTGGTAATCGCGCGCTTGTCGTTGCGCGCGGTCAACAGCGCGGCCTCGTTGATCACGTTGGCCAGATCGGCTCCGGTAAATCCGGGGGTACGCCGGGCCACCGCGTCCAAGTCGACGTCCGGGGTGAACGGCTTGCCCTTGGCGTGCACCCGCAGGATCGCCTTGCGGCCCTCCATGTCCGGGGTGTCCACCGCGATCTGCCGGTCGAACCGGCCCGGGCGCAGCAGCGCGGGATCGAGGATGTCCGGCCGGTTGGTGGCCGCGATCAGGATCACACCGCCCTTGGTGTCGAAGCCGTCCATCTCGACCAGCAGCTGGTTCAGCGTCTGCTCGCGCTCGTCGTGCCCGCCGCCCAGACCCGCGCCGCGGTGCCGGCCGACCGCGTCGATCTCGTCGACGAACACGATCGCCGGGGCGTTCGCCTTGGCCTGCTCGAACAGGTCGCGTACCCGGGAGGCGCCGACGCCGACGAACATCTCCACGAAGTCCGACCCGGAGATGGAGTAGAACGGCACCGCGGCCTCGCCGGCCACCGCGCGGGCGAGCAGCGTCTTGCCGGTACCGGGCGGGCCGAACAGCAGCACGCCCTTCGGGATCTTCGCGCCGAGGGCCTGGTACTTGGCCGGGTTCTGCAGGAAGTCCTTGATCTCGTGGAGCTCCTCGACCGCCTCGTCCGCGCCGGCCACATCGGCGAACGTGGTCTTCGGGGTGTCTTTGGTAATCAGCTTCGCCTTGGACTTGCCGAAGTTGAGCACCCGCGAGCCGCCGCCCTGCATCTGCGACATGAACAGCAGCAACAGGATCACGAGTACGGCGATCGGCAGCAGGTTCACCAGCAGCTGGAGGAAGACGCTGTCCTGGGTGACCTCGGTGTTCAGCGGGCCGGAAATCTTGCCCTGCGACTTCAGCTCGACCAGCTGGTTCCAGATCTCGTCGCTGGTGTTCGCCGGGTACTGGGCCTCGATCTTGTCGGTCTCGGTGTCGTCGAACTTCTGCTTGGCGGTCAACTCGAGGCGGAGCGTCTGCTCCTTGTCCGCGATGACCGCCTTCTTGACGGAGCCGTTCTGCAGCGTGGCGAGCGCGACCGAGGTATCGACCTTCTTATATCCGCCGCCGCCGGCAAAAAGCGAACTCAGCGCAATGGCACCGACGATGACCAGGATGATCCAGACCACCGGGCGGCGGAAGACACGGGTTCGTTCCATGCTGTTGTCGAGCGCGTCGCGCCCGGCTCCTCCCGATCCAGTCGAGGCCGTCGTTGACCGGGCTAAAGACAGGGGCCGGCCCGGTCATTCGACGGTACACCGTACCGACTCGGTGTGACCCAGGGCATCCGACATGATCGCCGCAACCCGGCAAACAGGTCACGTCCTCGAGTAGACCTCCGGCTTGAGTACGCCGACGTACGGCATCTCGCGGTAGCGCTCCGCGTAGTCCAGCCCGTACCCCACCACGAACTCGCTGGGAATGTCGAACCCGACGTACCGGACCGGTATGTGCACCTTGATCGCGTCCGGCTTGCGGAGCAGGGCGACCACGTCGACGCTGGCCGCCGAACGGGATTCCAGGTACTTCAGCAGCCAGGACAGCGTCAACCCGGAGTCCACGATGTCCTCCACCAGGACCACGTGCCGCCCGGCGATATCCCGGTCGAGGTCCTTGAGGATGCGTACGACTCCAGAGGAGGTACGGCCCTGCCCGTACGACGAGACGGCCATGAACTCCAGCTCGGCCGGCGGCCCGTACCGGCCCAGCGCGCGGGCGAAGTCCGCCATGAACATCAGGGCACCCTTGAGTACGCAGACCAGCAGCAGCCCGCCGTCCGCGGTGGCGAAGTCGGCGGACACCTGCTTGGCAAGCTGGTCCGTCCTTTCCC
>DASRRF010000168.1:0-4526 GCA_035695905.1 Micromonosporaceae bacterium
CCGCCCCCGGCTCGCTCCACAGCGTTGCCAGCGCGACGCCGACCGTCGCCACCTCGCCCGGCCGTAAGGTCACCCCTGTCCTCCCCGCTGCTAAGTTTCGATCAACAGTAGCGGATTGGAGGAAACTTTCACAAGCCGGCGAGACCGGTGACCCCGAGGCCGGGTACGTCGGGCAGTTCGACGGTGGCTCCGGCGTACCGCATGCCGCCCTGGACCGGCGACGACCCGAGCCACCACGCGGCGTCCAGGTCGGACACGGCCGTGGTGCCGTACGCGGCAACCAGGCTCGCCGCCGCGCCGATCCCGATCGAGCTCTCCATCATCGAGCTGACCAGCGTGCCCATCTGCTGCGCCTCGGCCAGCGCAAGCAGGGTACGGGCCGGGCCGAGGCCGCCGGCCTTGGCGAGCTTGACGTTGACCATGTCCGCGGCTCGGCGCCGGATCACCTCGACCAGGTCGCGTACGCCGAAGACCGCCTCGTCGGCCAGGATCGGCAGGTCCACCCGGTCGCTGACCCACGCCAGGCCGTCCAGGTCCCAGTACGGCACCGGCTGCTCGACGAGCTCGACGCCGAGCCCGGCGTCCTCGATACCGCGGATGACCCGTACCGCCTCGCGCGGCGTCCAGCCCTGGTTCGCGTCCAGCCGGATACCCACGCCGGGGCCGATCGCCGCGCGGATCGCCCGTACCCTCTCGATATCGGTTGACGCCTCGGTGCCCACCTTCACCTTGAGCACGACGAAGCCCTCGGCGACCCGGGCCTTCGCCGCCGCGGCGAGCGCGCCGGCGTCCCCGGCGGACAGCGTGACGTCCGTCGGCACCCGCAGCGCCGTGCCACCGAGCAGGCGCACCAGGGGTACGCCGAGCCGCCGCGCGGCCAGGTCGTGCAGCGCGACATCGACCGCCGCCTTCGCCGCTTCGTTGCCGGCGACCGCGCGCTGCACGTCCCGGCAGCACGCGACGAGGTCGTCCGGGTTCCGGCCGACCAGCCGCGGGCCGAGCTGGCTGCGCACGCAGGCCTCGGATCCGGCCACCGACGCGCCGGTGACCTGCCAGACCTCCGGCGCCTCGCCGAAACCGCACCGCCCATCCGCGTCGACGATCTGTACGACCAGCGTCTCCACCGTGGTCGCCCGGCGCAGCGCGGTGACGAACGGCGTGTGTAGCGGTGCGGACAGCCGGAACGTGCGGACCTCGGTGATCGTCACGGTTGGGCAGCGTAACCTCGAATCCCGGTGGGCGGGAGGGGTGCCGGGTGACACAGCGGGGCTTGCGGCTGGAAGGCGCGCCGAACACGCGGGATCTCGGCGGGCTGGTCACCGCGGACGGCCGCACGGTCGCCCGCGGCCGGCTCTACCGGGCCAGCGCGCTCGGCCGGCTGACCGACGAGGACGTCGAGCTGCTGCGCGGCCGGAGACTGCGTACGGTGATCGACCTGCGGGATGCCAGCGAGATCGCGCTCGCCCCGCCGGACCGGCTCCCCGACCCCGAGCCTCGGGTCATCCCGCTGCCGGTCTACGACCCGGACCATCCGGTATTCACGTACGTCTCCGCGGTGCTGCTCGGCTCGGACGGCGACGAGCACGAGGCGCTCGCCGAGGAGGGTACGCCCGGCGCGATGGCCGCCATCTACCGCTGGTTCGTCGGCGGGGAGACCGCTCGGGCACAGTTCGGCAGCGCGGTCCGGCTGATCGCCGAGCCGGGCGCGCTGCCGGCGATGGTGCACTGCAGCGCCGGCAAGGACCGCACCGGCTGGTTGAGCGCGATCGTACTGACCGTGCTGGGCGTGCGGCGCGACGTGATCGAGGCCGACTACCTCGCGACGAACGAGGCAGCCGCCGGGATCAACGCCGCGATCCTGGGCGCGATGCGGGAGCGCCGGCCGGAGCTGGACGAGGAGGCGCTGCTGCCGGTCTTCGAGGCCCGGCCCGGTTACCTGGCCGCCGCGTACGCCGAGGTGGGCCGGGTGTACGGCACGTTCGACAACTACCTGCGCCACGGTCTCGGGCTCGACGAGGCCGTGTTCGGGGGGCTGCGGGCGAACCTGCTGGAATAGCGGCGTCAAGGCGTCAACGTGTACCGGTCGGCCCAGCTCGCCGCCGCGACCCGGGCCAGCAGCGCGCAGGCCGCGTCGGTACCGTCGGAATCGGTGGCCAGCGGCGTGGACGTACAACACACCAGGGTGTACGCCGGCGCGTCAGCCGGATAGATCACCGCGGCGCCGTGCCGGATGCCCGGAATCCAACCGTTCTTGTGCGCGATGCGGGTGCCGGGCGGCAGCCCCGCGGCCAGGTCCTCGCCGCGTTCCTGGGCGAGCAGCACCTCCCGCATCCCATCGCAGGACTCCACTGTGGACAAAGCCGGGTCCGCCCGGGCGATCGCGGACAGCAGCGCCGCGAGATCGGCGGCGGTCACCAGGTTGCTGATCCCGGCATCGCCGGCTGCGGTGTCCTGGATGCCTCGGCCGACCACGCTGTGCCGCGCGCCGACCAGCCGCCACACCGCGTTGACCGCCGGCAGACCCACCTCGGCGAGGCACAGGTTGGTGGCCAGGTTCCCGGAGACCACGATCATCCGCCAGGCCAGCCAGCGCAGGCTCGCCGTACCGCCGATCCGGCGCCACACCTCGGTCTCGCTGTCGTACTCCGGGGTGCAGTGAAACGCCGGGGCACCCGGTGCGGCGGACCGGAACTCGTTGTGCACCGGTACCGGTGCATCAAGGTCCACACCGGAGCGGTAGAGCGCGGCCAGTACGGCCACTTTCATCGTGCTCGCGGCGTAATGGGTGGCTTGCCACTCGCGGGCGTACGCCGGTGGCCCGTCCAGCGGGCCGCAGTGGACCGAGACCGTACCCGGCACCGCGGCCAGCTCATCGTCCAACGCGGTGAGGTGTACGGGAGTCATGCTCGGGGACCGTACCGGGTTGTCGACTACCGGGGCCATCGCCATCGGAGTTAGCGTGTCCGGATTCTCCTACGACCGAGGGGGCTGATATGGCAGACCTTGACCGGCGGTCCGTCCTGCGGGGTGCGGCGGCGGTGGCCGGTGGCGCGTTGCTCGGCGGGCCGTTCGCCGGCTTCGCCGCCCGGGCCGCGTTCGCCGAGCGGGACAGCGCGTCGTTCCGGCAGCTGCGCCCGATCCCGGATGCCCGCGACGGCACCGTCCGGCTGTGGCTGCCGGAGGGTTTCGAGTACCGGTCGTTCCACGACACCGAGTTCCCGGTGGTGCTCGACGACGGTACGAACCTGCCCGGGCGGCACGACGGGATGGCCGCGTTCGCCGGGCCGAACGGCAACGTCGTGCTGGTCCGCAACCACGAGATCAACGGCCCGGGTACGCCGTTCGGCGACGCCTCGAAGGCGTACGACTCGGCGGCCCGCGGCGGGACCACGACCATCGAGGTCACCCCGTTCGGCGAGGTGATAAGCGCCCATACCAGCCTCAACGGCACCCAGATGAACTGCGCCGGCGGCCGGATGCCGTGGGGGAGCTGGATCACCTGCGAGGAGACGGTGAACGGGCCGGACGTCGGGCCGGACTTCACCGGCGTACCCAACGACCGGCTCACCCGCCGGCACGGCTTCATCTTCGAGGTGCCGGCGAACGGCGAGTCGGACCGGCAGCCGATCACGTCGGCCGGCAGGTTCGCGCACGAGTCGGTGGCGTACGACCCGGCCGGCGGGATGCTCTACCTGACCGAGGACGATTTCGGGTTCCCGTCCGGCTTCTACCGGTACCGGCCGCCGCGCGACCCGTTCTCCGCGGGCCGGTTGCTCGACGGTGGGCGGCTGCAGATGCTGAAGGTACGTGGAGAGTCCAATGTGGACCTGGCCGCCTCCCAGCAGCTACGCGCCACGTACCAGGTGGAGTGGGTGGACATCGAGGATCCGGCGCCGACCTTCGGCGGGCCGGCGACCACCACGAACGACACCGCGCTGACTCACGTCGCCCGGCAGGGCTGGGCCCAGGGTGCCGCGTACTTCTCCCGGCTGGAGGGTTCGGTCTTCGACACCGGCGTCGTCTACTTCTGCTCCACCCAGGGCGGCGGGCCGGCCGAGACGAGCATCGGGCCGATCCCCAACGGGTACGGCAACGGATCCGGGCAGATCTGGGCGTACCACACCGAGGCCGAGATGCTGCAACTGCTCTACGAGTCGCCCGGACCCGACGTGCTGGACCTACCGGACAACGTGACCACCAGCCCGCGCGGCACGCTCGTGGTCTGCGAGGACAACGTGAACGACAACCTCATCCGCGGCCTGACCCGCGGTGGGCAGTTGTTCGACATCGCGCTGAACCGGCTGGTCAGCCGGACCGGGGCGAAGCGGTTCGACGACGAGTTCGCCGGGTCGACGTTCACGCCGGACGGGCACACGCTGTTCGTGAACATCCAGGCCAGTGCGGGCTTGACGTTCGCGATCTGGGGGCCGTGGACCACGCTCGGGGTGTGAGCTAGGGGATCAGCGGGGGTGGGCGCGGCGCGCCGCGGCTCGGGCGCGCTGCGCCGCCTCCAGCGTTACCTTGCG
>DASRRF010000169.1:0-1671 GCA_035695905.1 Micromonosporaceae bacterium
AGCGGTGCCGGGGGGAGTACGTCATGAGTGCCATTCGTCCGACGACCGTCGAGGTCGAGACGTCGCTGCGGTTGGTCGCGCCCGATGCGACCGCTTTGCCGGTACGGGCCAGCCTACGATACGACCCGGCCGATCCGTACGCCGTACACGTGCTGTTTCACGCCGAGTCGGCCGGCGGCGAGGCCGTCAGCTGGTCCTTCGCGCGTGAGCTGCTGGTCACCGGGCTGGACGAGCCGGCCGGGATCGGCGATGTACGGGTGTGGCCGTGGGCCACGCCGCGCGGAGACTTCGTCGCGCTCGCGCTGTCCTCGCCGGACGGCAACGCGCTGTTCGAGGTACCGCGCAGCGTGCTGGTGCGATTCCTGCGCCGTACCTACGTCGTCGTGCAGCGCGGCCGGGAGACCGATCACCTGGACATCGACGCCGCGGTGACCCGGCTGCTCGCCGGGCGCTGACCTCCGCCCGGCGCGCCCTATGGTAGGTGAGTGCTGGCGATTCGAGCGGGGCGGGTGTTTGACGGCGAGCGAGTCTGGCCGGACGGCGCGCTGGTGTTCACCAACGGCGGCCGCATCACCGGCATCGAGCCGGCCGGCACGTTCCCGCCGGACGGCTGGCCGAGCGTGGAGATGCCACACGGAACGCTGCTGCCCGGGCTGATCGACACCCACGTGCACCTGTGCGGCGACGGCCGGACGGGGGCACTCGACCGGCTGCCGGACTACTCCGAGGACCGGGTGACCGCGGTCATCGCCGAGTCACTGCGGGTCCAGCTGGCCGCCGGTGTGACCACGGTACGCGACCTGGGTGACCGGGCGTGGGCGGTGCTGGGCTGGCGCGCCCAGGCCGGCGGCGGGCCGTACCCGCAGATTGTCGCGGCCGGACCACCGATCACCTCGCCGGCCGGGCACTGCTGGAGCATGGGCGGCGAGGTCCAGGGCGAACAGCAACTGCGGCAGGCGGTACGCGAGCGGGCCGAGCGTGGCGCCGACGTTGTCAAGATCATGGCGAGCGGTGGCGCGATGACCGCCGGCACCGACGTGCTGGCCTGCCAGTTCCGGGCCGAGGAGCTGGGCACGGCGGTCGATGAGGCGCACGCGGCCGGGCTGCCGATCACCGCGCACGCACACGGGTTGCCGGCGATCGAGCAGGCCCTGGCCGCCGGGGTGGACGGGATCGAGCACTGCACCGGTCTGACCCGCAACGGGATCGAGCTGCCGGATCGGTTGCTGGCGGCGCTTGCCGCGGCCGGGATCGCGGTCTGTCCCACGCTCGGCCGGGTCGAGGTCGCCGGCGAGGAGTCGACCGTGCTGGAGCGCGCCGGCGCGACGTACGAGGCCCGGCTCGAAGCGGTGGCCCGGATGCACCGGGCCGGCGTACGGCTGGTCTCCGGCGCCGATGCCGGTATCACCGCGGTCAAGCCGCATGGCCTGCTTCCGGAAGCCGTGATCGACCTCGTGGCGGCCGGGATCCCGGCGGCCGAGGCGCTCGCGTCGGCCACCTCGGTCGCGGCCGGCGTCTGCGGCCTCGGCGATCGCAAGGGCCGGGTCCGGGTCGGGTTCGACGCGGACCTCGTCCTGGTGGACGGCGACCCGATCGCCGACCCGGCGGCACTGCGCCGGATCGCGCACGTGATCGTCCGCGGCGAGCCGCGCTGAGCTCAGATGGCGTTGT
>DASRRF010000170.1:0-4081 GCA_035695905.1 Micromonosporaceae bacterium
GCCCGACTCCTGCGGTGATCCCGGCCTGCAGCGCGGGGTCGAGCGGGCTCGCCACCTGCGCCTCGCGGGCCGGCAGCGCAACGAGCGGTACCACGACCGCGGCGCCGACCAGGGCGGCCAGCGAGACCGCCAGCCACCCCCCGAAGCCGGCGGCGACATCGTTGCGGCGCAAGGTTCGTACCCCGCCGACGGCACCGCCGACCACGGCCAGGGATGCGATCCAGGCGGTCCACGTCAGGTGGGCGCTCCAGCCGTTCTCGTTGCCCGCATTGAACGCTTGGTTCCACCGCAACACGCCGAGGCCGTACGCGACACCGAGCTGGCCGGCGCCGAGTACGGCCGCGGTGGCGAGCGCAGCATTCAGCGCACGCACCCAGGTCCGCACCATGCCGCGGAGGTTACGGCGGACGTGCCGCGCGCGCCACCCTGCCTTGAGTCAGTTCCGGCTTCGGCCGGGTTACCTGATCACCCGAGTTGGCCGGCGGTCGCCACCCGGCCGTCTGGCGCCGCCTGCGGTCGCGGGATCGGCGCGGTGGGCGCCGGCGGCACCGGTACATCCGGTCCGAGCAGCCGATCGACGGCCGCCGCCACGCGCCGCCCGAAGGCCTGCATCGGCAGCTCGACGAGCCGGTAGGACAGGCCGCTGACGGCCAGCACCAGCGCCACGAATCCGGCCGCGAACAGCGCCTGTACCGGCCACCGGTCCGCTCCGTGTCGGTCCAGGTAGGGCCCGAGCCATAGCACAAGTACATAATGAAGTACGTACACCGAATAGCTGATCAGCCCGACCCAGACCAGCGGGCGCGGGAAACGCCGGTGCCGCAACGACATGCCCAGCGCGAACAGGGCGCCGGCCAGGGCGAGCGAACCGGCCCAGGCAGCGCCGGCCCGTACCGTCGCCCACCGCAGGTCCGGCAGTCCACTCGCGACGGTCAGCAGGGCCACCGCGACGATGGCCGGACCGGCCCAGCGCCACCGGATCTCGCCCCGTTCGGCGCGGTACGCGGTGGTGCCGGCGAACATCGCGGCCAGGATCGACAGCGGGTACCACGCGGGGAACCGGGTGGTGGTCACCAGCAGGGTGGCGGCGAGCCCGCCGACCACGGCCGCGCCGGCGATGACCGCGGCCCGCCGGCCGCTCATCAGCCCGGCCAGCCCGGTCACCATGCCGACAAGGACCAACCCCGCGGCGGTACGGGGACCCAGCCCGAGCTCGGCGATCGTCGCGACCGGCAGTACGCCGCCGAGCACCGCGGCCACGCCGCCGAACAGGACCGCCCACTGCGCGCTGAGCCGGTGCAGCCGGAACACGAACAGCGCGGAGATGGTCAAATAGAAGATCATCTCATACGAGAGCGACCACAGCACCGCCGGCGTCGACGGCAGGCTGAGCAGGTCCTGCAGCATCGTTGCGGACGCCATCGCGGTCGCCGCGGTCTTCTGGGTCGCCACCGGGTCCACCGGCGAGGTGCCGGTGACCGCGAGGAGCAGCGCGGCCCCGGTGCCCACCACGATCATCGGGTAGAGCCGGAAGATCCGGCTGAACCAGAAGCCGCGCAGGCTGCCCCGGCGTTCCAGCGACGCCGGCACGATGTAGCCGCTGATGATGAAGAACAGGAACACGCCGGTCCGGCCGGCATCGAACCACGGCTGGGTGTACCCGCGGAGCGCCCGCAGCACGTGCCAGCTGACGTGCTCATAGATCACCAGCAGTACGGCGATCCCGCGCAGCGCGTCCAGCCAGCCCAGCCGTACCCGGGTCGTCCGGGCCTCTTGCGGCAACACGGCGTGAGAATAGCGGTTCGGGGTGAGCGCCAGCCGACCGGGGTGACAATTGGTCATACTCTCGGTATGCTCATTGGCATGACTGCCAAGGTGACCCTCTCGTTCGCGGACGACACGATCGCCGACGCGCGACGCCTCGCCGAGCGCGACGGCGTCTCCCTGTCCGCGTGGATCGACAAGGCGGCCCGCGAGCGGGCGCTGCGTGAGGTCTTCACCGCGCACGCCGAGGCGGTTAAGCGTGCCGGCCTCGACTTCGAGGGCGCCGCGCTGGCCGACGAGCGGGAGGTCCACCTCGTCGATGCGGTGATGTATTCGAGGCGCCCGCGTGCTGCGGAGAGGTGAGATCTGGCGGATCGAGGGCGCCCGTGCCCGGCTCGGCCTTGTCATCAGCTCAGATGTCTACAACGGCACCGATGTCCCGATCGTGATCGTGGCCGAGGTGGTCGACGAGGAGCTGCTGCGCGACTCGCCGCTGGCCGTACCGATGGGCAGCTATGTGGTGATGCCCGACCGGCTCTCCTCGCCGATGAAGAAGTGGTTCACCGAGTGCGTCGACGTCGCGGATGCGCACACGATGAGCCAGGTGGGCCGGGCTCTGCGGGTACTCCAGGACCTTTAGGCGGAGGGCGATTTCTGGGTGAAGGCGGCGGTGGGGTACTCTTATCGTTCGTGCGCCCGCCTTGAGTCGGGCGTTCTCACGGCACGGAGCCCAAGCCCGACGAGACAAAGGTAGACCTGTGCGTACGTACAGCCCGAAGCCGGGTGACATCACGCGTCAATGGCATGTCATCGACGCGGCTGATGTCGTGCTCGGCCGCCTGGCGACCCACGCCGCCACGCTGTTGCGCGGTAAGCACAAGCCGACGTTCGCACCGCACGTCGACACGGGCGACTTTGTGATCATCGTGAACGCCGGCAAGGTCGCGCTCACCGGCAACAAGAGGCATACCAAGGTGGCCTACCGGCACTCCGGGTACCCGGGCGGGCTCAAGCAGATCGGCTACGACGAGCTGCTGACCAAGCGCCCCGAGCGGGCCGTCGAGCTGGCCGTCAAGGGCATGCTGCCGCACAACCGGCTCGGCCGGAAGCTGATCAGGAAGCTCAAGGTCTACCCCGGTGCCGAGCACCCGCACTCCGCGCAGCAGCCGGTGCCGTTCGAGATCAAGCAGATCGCTCAGTGAGCGCAGGCGAAGGAAGCAGCATGACCGAGACCATTCCCGTACCCACGCCGGTCGATGTCGCCGAGGCCGTCGCGCCCGCCCCGGCTCCGGCAACGCCCGTTCGCGGCCCGCGCGGCGATCGGCCGATCCAGACCGTGGGGCGGCGCAAGGAGGCCATCGTCCGGGTCCGCCTGGTGCCTGGCTCGGGCAAGTTCACCCTCAACGGCCGCAGCCTTGAGGCGTACTTCCCCAGCAAGGTGCACCAGCAGCTGGTCAAGGAGCCGCTGGTGACCGCGGAGAAGGTCGAGGTCGTTGACATCTTCGCGAACCTGCGGGGCGGCGGCATCACCGGCCAGGCCGGCGCGCTGCGGCTGGGCATCGCCCGGGCACTGTGCGAGCTTGACCTGGACTTCCGCCCGGCGCTGAAGAAGGCCGGCTTCCTCACCCGCGACGCGCGAGTCAAGGAGTCGAAGAAGTACGGCTTGAAGAAGGCCCGCAAGGCGCCGCAGTACTCGAAGCGCTGACGCCTCTTGTGGTAGACGTGGCCGGGCGCCTCGGATTCCGGGGCGGCCCGGCCACAAACGTAATCGCAGCAAGAGGAGTTCGATGGGTCGGCTGTTCGGCACCGACGGGGTTCGCGGTCAGGCGAACGCCGACCTGACGCCCGAGCTTGCGCTCGCGGTCGCCGTCGCCGCCGCGCATACGCTCGCCGAACGGGACCGATCGCACCGCCCGGTCGCGGTGGTCGGGCGCGACCCGCGCGCCTCCGGCGAGATGCTGGAGGCCGCCGTCGTGGCCGGACTGGCCAGCGCCGGCGCGGACGTGCTGCGGGTGGGTGTGGTGCCCACCCCGGCGGTCGCGTTCCTGGTCGCCGCGCACGGGGCCGACCTCGGCGTGATGCTCTCCGCGTCGCACAACCCGATGCCCGACAACGGCATCAAGCTCTTCGCGGCCGGGGGGCGCAAGCTGCCGGACGAGGTCGAGGCCGAGATCGAGGCCTACGTGGGCGGCGCGTCATCCGCCGGCGCGCCGACCTGGGCGCGCCCGACCGGGGCCGGCGTGGGCCGGGTGAACGACGCCCCCGGTGCCGCCGAGGCGTACGTAGCCCACCTGCTGGACACGCTGCCCCGGCGCGC
>DASRRF010000171.1:0-3586 GCA_035695905.1 Micromonosporaceae bacterium
TTCTGCCTCCCCATGCTGGCGAGAGTCTGCGCCCGCAGGCTCCACAGTAGAGCGCGAACCTTGTTGAGCCGCGATGGTAACTGGTTGACCGCCTGATCGATCAGGCGAAGGCCGGTGGCCGGGTGGCCAAGGGACTGCATCTGCCGCGCCAAACCCACGAGGTTCTTCACCGCCAGCATTCGAGCGCCGTCGCCGTGCGCCTCGCCCGCGGCCTGGAGTCCATATAGGAGGTACCGCTGCGCCGGGCCGGCCATCCCGGCGTCGTGGCTCATCCAACCAACCCAACCGGCCAGGTCGGCGATCGCCATCAGCAGCCGGTTGCCCGCCTCCTCTCGTACCCCGGAATGGGTGGCCAAATCCACCGCGAACTTGAGCTGGCCGACGGCGGCCTCGCGGACGACACCTCCGCCCACCGCGGCATCGACCGCCATGAAATGACGGGTCGCCTGCTCAATTGCCTCCACAGTGGACACGTCGATGCGTCCGGGCCCGTCGTGGCCGGCCACAGACATGGCCGCGGTACCCATGTTGAGCCAGCGGGCGATCGGATCGGTCAACGGTGTGCCGGTGACCACCGTGATGGAGCCGGCCAGCAGCTCACGGCGTGTCAACATGTCGCTCCTCACCAGGATGCTCAGTTCGCCCAGCGTGCGGTCGGGTACCCACGGTTGCTGGTGGGCCGGAGTCGGGCCGGCCCCGTCGCGCAGCTCGGGCCAGATCACGGCCACCGGTACGTCGACACCCCAGGCGTCGCTGAGCACGGCGGCGACGACCTCGGGGTACTGGCACACGCTGCCGGCCAGCCACCGCTTGACGGTGACGTGATCGTAACTGGTCTTGATGCCGAGCAGATCCCAGCCGCGATGGTTGACTGCCGCCGCAAACCGTTCCAACGAAGGAAACCCGGACCCGGCAATCAGCGCGGCGAGACCCGGGTTCGCGACGTGGGGCGGCAGTTTCACGGACATCGATAGCATTCTCGCACGCACCCACGGACTCATTGCGGGCGCGCACCTTTCGCGCACCCGCCTTGGCGGCGGGCACGGGCTCGTTTGGGCAGCGGCGAACAGGTCTGCTAGGAGCCGCCCCGGCCGGACGCGACGACAGGAGTCCGTACCGGCCGGGCGCCAATCCGCCAACCCAGCCAGGAGGTTCGATGACGCTCGCGCCGACTTTTGCGGCCGCCGCCACGTTGGTGATGGTGGACCTCCTGCCGAGCACCCGCGCGTACTGCGACACGCGCCGCCACGCGCCGCCGATCCTGGTCATCGACACCGGGTCGACCGAGATCCAGTTGACCCTGCCGGCCGATCGGGTGACGCCCGCGGACATCCGAATCGTGGACGACATCGTCGAGGCGCTGGCGGCGCAGCGCACGGCGCTCGTCGCTCGACTGCGATGAACCCTCCGGAGGAGCCGCCGCCCGGTGTGACCCAACCGCTCGCGTGGCGCGTTGCCGCTCGCCTGTGGTACATGCATGCACGCGTACCGGATGAGGGAGCCAGGTGTGGGCTGTGCGGCGAGGTATGGCCGTGCACCGGCCGCCGCCTCGCCGGCCAGATCCTCTCCACCACGATCAACGGTGGCCTGGTCGACTACCAGCGGTAGATTCGGCGCATGGCTCGAAGCACGGACGGTGTTGCCGAGCGGCGCCAGGAGATCCTGCGCGCCGCCGCGGCACTGTTCGCCGCGCACGGGTACGAGGCCACCCGGGTCGCCGACATCGCGGAGAAGGCCGGCGTGGCCAAGGGCCTGGTGTTCTGGTACTTCGAGTCCAAGGAAGGGTTGCTGGACCAGCTCGCCGCCACGGTCGAGGAGGGCCTGCTGGCGCTGATCCGCGCGGCGATGCACGGGGTGGACGCCGCGCTGGAACGGCTCTACGTAGCCACCCTGGTCGCCGTGCACTACATCGACGAGCACTACCACCTGTACGGCGCGATCAATGTCGCGTCCCGGGGGCTGTCGGACTCGCCGTTCCGCGCGGCGATCGGGGTGCATCTGGCGTACACCACCGAGGCGGCGCTGCGCTGGCAGCGCACCGGGGTGGCCCGGCTGGACGACCCGCCCGAGCAGATCGCGGTCGCGCTGGCGGCGATCGTGAACGAGCTGGTCCGGCTGCGCCGGTTGGGCGTACTGCGCAAGACGACCGCGGAGACCGCGGCGATGGCGGCGCGCTTCGCGGTGCACGGCGTGGCCGCGAAGACGGCCGACGCGGACGCGGCGATCGCCGAACACGCGCGGCTGGTCCGCCGGGCGGCCGCGGCCCGGCGCCGCGCACCGCAACAGCTCTGGAGCGGCTAGGCCGCGGCTATCGCGCGGACCCGCTTGCGATCCACCTTGCCGACCGAGGTCAGTGGGATCGCGTCCACCAGCCGGATGTCCCGCGGGTACTTGGTCGCGGACAGGTGCGCCTTGGCGTGCGCGGTCAGCTCCTCGACGGTTGCCGGCTGGCCGGGGCGCAGCGCCACGAACGCGACAACCTCCTCGCCCAGCCGCTCGTCCGGCCGGCCGACCACCGCCGCGCCGGCCACGGCCGGGTGGGCCAGCAGCACGTCCTCCACATCGCGCGGGTAGACATTGTACCCGCCGCGGATGATGAGGTCCTTCTTGCGGTCCACAATGGATAGATAGCCGTCCGGGTCGAGCCGGCCGATATCGCCGGTGGCGAACCAGCCACTGTGGACCGAGGCGTCGGCCGGCTCCTCGCGCCAGTAACCGGCCATCACGTTCGGCCCGCGTACCACGATCTCACCGTCCTGCCCGGCCGGTAGGTCGGTGCCGTCAGGGCCGACGATGCGGAGCTCCACGCCGGGTACCGGCCGGCCGACCGTACCGGGCCGGCGCTGCGCCGGTGGCGTCGAGCTGATGATGCCGGCGGTCTCGGTGCAGCCGTACCCCTCCATCACCGCGGCGGACGGCACCCGACGCTCGAACTCGCCGGCGATCGCCAGGGACAGCGGTGCGGCGCCGCAGAACACGTGCCGCAGCTCGCTCAGGTCGTACTCCTCAAGGGGTTGGGCCAGCAGCATCGCGAGCATGGACGGTACGACGGCGGTGGCCTGGACCCGGTGCTCCTGAGCCAACGCCAGCCAGCCGGCCGGTTCGAACCAGCGTTGCAGCGCGGTCACCGGCGGCTCGGTGGCGTGCAGCCGATCGACGGTGACCAGGATGCCGAACGAGTGCGCCAGCGGCAGGGCGAGCAGACCCCGGTTGATCCCGGGTACGTAGCTGTTCGACCGGGCCGCCCGAGCGCCGTCGATCAGGTTCGCGTGGGTCAGCGGCACGCCCTTGCTGCGGCCGGTGGTACCGCCGGTGTAGAGCAACGCGGCGAGATCGTCGGCGGACCGATCGACGAGCTCGGCCGGGCCGGTCGCCTCCAGTTCGGCGAAGTCCACAACATCGATCTCGCCGGCCGCGGCTACCGCGACCACCGGTACGGTCAGCCCGCTGATCGCCTCGCGCACCTTCGGCAGCAACTCCACGGTGGTCACCACGGCGACCGCGCCCGAGTCGACGATCACGTGCCGCAGCTCAGGTGCGGTCACCAGGAAGATGACCGGCGTGATGACCGCCCCGGCCCGCCACA
>DASRRF010000172.1:0-1995 GCA_035695905.1 Micromonosporaceae bacterium
ATGGCGAGCAGCCGGCCGCCGGCAGCGCGGGCTCCGGCGGCGGCCGCGCGGCGCAGCCCGATCAGCGTGTCTGCGAGGTCGGCCAGCTCGGTGCGGACCGGCGAGGCCAGCTCCAGCTGGCTGGTGTGAAACTCCACCCGGGTGTACGGCCGCAGCTGCGCGTCCATCGCCGCGACGGCCCGATCCATGATCGGCAGGACGTGCCCGGTCTCCGGCTCGACGAGCAGGAACTCCTCCTCGACGCCCAGGGTGAGCCGGCCCGACCCGCCCGATCCCGGGTTCGACGCCGCGGACATCACGGCCTGCCGGCGGTTCATGGGCGGACCTCCTATGGGGTGGCAGGCTCACGTGCCCCCATTACAAGTCACGCAAACCACCGCGCGCCCGTCAATAGGACAATGTCCACGTCTTCGCCGACAGAGGGTGAATGTCCGGTTTAAGCTACCGGCAGCGCATATTGAGGCTCAGGACAGGGCGAGCCACAGCACCAGCGCGATGACGAGCACCACGACGATGCCGCCGCCGATCAGCAGGCCCCGCGGCCGGCGAGCCGGCTCCTCGTGCTGGCCGGCGTGAACGAACGCGCGGAACTGCTCGGTGTTTCCGCTGGGATCCAGGTTGGCGTCCGACATGCAGAAGACCATAGTCCGCATCGGCGGAGCCGGCAGAGGGCGTGCGCCATCGGATTGCCGACGAACTTTCCCAGTCTGCCCCGCCTGGCGGTAAAGAACAATCCTTGACTTCGGGGCTTACATCCGCTGAGTTGGATTGGTTGAGAGTGAAAGGTTTCGGTCAGCCTCGATCAGGGAGGGCCCGCAATGTCGCGCGCCAGGCACCGCAGAGTCGTGTACCTCGCCGTCGTGGCGATGGCCCTCGCCAGCGGCACCGCCGCCGCCGGTCCGGCCGCCGCCGCACCGGCAACCCCCAACCCATCGGCCGGATCCCCGGACGTCCGCGGCGACAGCCACCAGCCGAGGGACAAGGACAATCGCACGGGTACGGCGGTGCCGAGCGCGACGCAACTGTCGCTCGCCCCGACCGCCCGGTGGAACACGCTGGGTACCCCGGCGGCGCTCGGCCCGAAGGCGACCGGCCTGGCCACCGGATTGTCGGCCGACCCGGAGACCGCCGCGCGGCAGTACCTGACCCTGAGCCGTGAGCTGTTCGGGCTGGACCAGGCGGCGGTTGCCGCGATGGATCAGCTGCTGGTCGACCCGATCGGTACCGGCGCGGTCGTCCTGCTGCGGCAGCGCTTCGGCGACCTGCCGGCCGGCCACGACGGCCTGGTTGCGGTGCTGGTACGCGACGGCACCGTACTGCACGTGACGTCGTCGCTGGCTCGGGACACCCGGGCACCCGAGGCCGCCACGATCTCCGCGGACGACGCGTACCGCGCCGCGCTCGCCGACGCCGGGCTCGCCGCGGACCAGGTGGCCGGGCACGACGTGTCGCTGGTCGCCGTACCGACTCCGGCCGACGGGCCGCGCGCGGCGTACGCGGTGACGTTGAGCTCCACCGACCTGGACACCCCGGTCGCGTTCACCACCTATGTGGACGGTCGCACCGGCGCCGTACTGGTCCGCGACGACCTCGTCGACTTCGACTCGGACAACCCGAAGTGGGCGGCGTTCGAGGCCACACCGGCCGCCGGGCCGCGGGTGATCTGGTGCCTGACCGCGGCGCCCGGCTGCGTCCGCGAGGTTCGCGACCCGGCCAGCGGCCAGGCCTGGGACGTCGACCTGGCCACCGGGCTGCCCACCTTCACCTCCAACGGCAACTCCGCGCGGGACGTGCTGAACTGGGGCGGCGGCAACCCGGCCACGCTCGCCACGGCGAGCCCGACCCGCGACTACACATACGCGTTGACCGACCAGTGGCACGCCGCGCAGTGCGACCCGGCCGTGTTCACCTCGGCCACCCGCAACGACGCGGACGCCGCGATCGGGAACCTGTTCGCGATGCACAACCGGATGCACGACTTCGCGTACCGCCTGG
>DASRRF010000173.1:0-3591 GCA_035695905.1 Micromonosporaceae bacterium
TGATGACCGCTGTCCAGCCCCACGAGTACGCGGTACGCGCGCGCCACGAGCGGTTCCGCGGCTCGATGTTCCGGGTGGTCTCCGATGAGGTGGCGATGCCCGGCGGCGGGTACGCGGTGCGTGACTACCTGGTGCACATCGGCTCGGTCGGCGTGGTCGCGCTCGACGAGGCCGGTCGGGTGGTGCTGATCCGGCAGTACCGGCATCCGGTCGGCCGGGAGCTCTGGGAGCTGCCGGCCGGGCTGGTCGACGTGGCCGGCGAGTCGCTGGTCGCGACGGCGGCACGGGAGCTGGCCGAGGAGGCCGATCTCACCGCGGCACGCTGGAATCTGCTGCTGGACGCGCACCTATCGCCCGGGTGCTCGAGAGAGGTGATCCGGCTGTTCCTAGCCAGGGACCTGGCGCCGGTGCCGGCAGGGGAGCGGCACACCCGCGAGCACGAGGAGGCGCGCCTGGTGGTCGAGCGGGTTGATCTGGACGAAGCGGTACGAATGGCTCTGGGTGGTGAGATCACCAATGCCGCCTGCCTGGTCGGTGTGCTGGCCGCTGCCCGGGCCCGCGACGGCGGCTGGGTGCAGCTGCGCCCGGCCGACACGCCGCCGATCTAGCCGGCACCGGCCAGCGCCTTCAGGGCGCAGGTGTCTTTGCGACATATTTATTTCGCAGCGACATACTGCCAAGAAGGCAAGCACCGGCCTGCCGGCCGGCAGCGGCGCCGGCCGGTCCGGGTTCCGCGGCCGGTCTAGACTTCCGCGGGCGGACGGCGAACGACCGGGCGGCAACGGCGCCGCACACGCCGTCGGGAGGAGGGGTCTGCACAGTGAAGGTCGCAATCCCGCGCGAGGTCAAGAACCACGAGTACCGCGTGGCGATCACTCCGGCCGGGGTCAACGAGCTGGCGCGGCACGGCCACGACGTCCTCATCGAGTCCGGCGCCGGGCTCGGATCCTCGATCACCGACGCCGAGTACGCGGCGGCCGGCGCCACGATCCAGCCCACCGCGGACGACGTCTGGGCCACCGGTGAGCTGATCCTCAAGGTCAAGGAGCCGATCGCCGAGGAGTACCACCGGATGCGTGCCGGTCAGGTGCTCTTCACGTACCTGCACCTCGCGGCGTCCAAGGAGTGCACCGACGCGCTGCTGGACCGCAAGGTGACCGGCATCGCGTACGAGACGGTGGAGCTGCCGGACGGGTCGCTCCCGCTGCTGGCCCCGATGAGCGAGGTCGCCGGCCGGCTCGCCCCGCAGGTCGGCGCGTACCACCTGATGCGCCCGGGCGGTGGCCGCGGGGTACTGATGGGCGGGGTGTCCGGGGTGTACGCGGCGAAGGTCGTGGTGATCGGCGCCGGGGTGTCCGGGATGAACGCGGCCGCGATCGCGCTCGGCATGCAGGCCGAGGTGCTGCTGCTGGACAAGAACATCAACAAGCTGCGCCAGGCGGACGCGGTCTACCGCGGTCACCTGCAGACCGTCGCGTCCAACGCGTACGAGGTCGAGAAGGCGGTACTGGACGCGGATCTGGTGATCGGCGCGGTGCTGGTACCCGGGGCCAAGGCACCCAAGCTCATCTCCAACGAGCTGGTGTCCCGGATGAAGCCGGGCAGCGTGCTCGTCGACATCGCCATCGACCAGGGTGGCTGCTTCGAGGACTCGCGACCGACCACGCATGCCGAGCCGGTCTACCGGGTGCACGACAGTGTCTTCTACTGCGTGGCGAACATGCCCGGCGCGGTCCCGCACACGTCGACGTACGCGCTGACGAACGTGACCCTGCCGTACGCCGTCGAGCTGGCCAACCACGGCTGGCGGGACGCGCTGCGCCGCGATCGGGCGCTGGCGCTCGGCCTGAACACGCACGCCGGGCAGATCACCTACGGGCCGGTCGCCGAGGCACACGGGATGTCCAGCGCGAAGATCGACGAGGTCCTCGCCTGAACGCGTTGCAGGCAAGCGTACGGACCTTCCTCGACCACCTGACCGTCGAGCGCGGGCTGGCCCGCAACACGCTCACCTCGTACCGCCGCGATCTTGATCGTTATGTGCGGGCGCTGGCCGCGGCCGGGGTGACCGCACTGCCGGAGGTGACGCAGCGCCATGTCGCGGGGTACGTGGCGGCGCTGCGCGAGGGCGACGACGAGCACCCGGCGCTGTCCGCGGCCTCCGCGGCCCGTGCCGCGAGCGCGGTACGCGGCCTGCACCGCTTCGCTGTCCGGGAAGGACTGTCCACACAGGACCCCGCGGATGAGGTGAAGCCACCCGTGCCGCCGCGCCGGTTGCCCAAGGCGCTCGAAGTGTCCTCAGTGGAGCGTCTGCTCGCGGCGGCCAGTTCGCTGGGTGACACTGCGTTGCGTGACAGCGCGTTGCTGGAGTTCCTCTACGGCACCGGTGCGCGGATCTCCGAGGCGATCGGCTGCGCGGTCGACGACCTGGACCTGACCGAGGGGGCGGTCCTGCTCCGCGGCAAGGGCGGGCGTTCGCGGCTGGTTCCGATCGGCGGGTACGCCCGCAGCGCGCTGGACGCCTACCTGGTGCGAGCCAGGCCGGAGCTGGTCCGGGCGGGACGGGGTACCCCCGCGGTGTTCCTGAATGCCCGCGGCGGAGCGCTGTCGCGGCAGGGGGCCTGGATGATCCTGCGCCGCGCCGCGCAACGGGCCGGCCTGCCGGTGGACGGACCGCACGCGGTGTCCCCGCACACGTTGCGCCACTCGTACGCGACCCACCTGCTCGACGGCGGCGCGGACGTACGCGTGGTCCAGGAGTTGCTCGGCCACGCGTCGGTGACCACCACGCAGGTCTACACGCTGGTGACCGTGGACCGGCTGCGGGAGGTCTACGCGACCGCACATCCGCGCGCGCTGAGGTGATGTGTGCCGGCCCGCGCCGGCACAGGCGGCTCCGACACGCCGACGCGTGTCCCGGGCGCCGGCTGAACGGTGTCGTACAGTCGGGCAACGGCGAAAGCGCCGCGAGCGCGAGGGGCGAGCTTGCGAGCACCGCGATCGCGAGCACGACCGGCTCCACGGGCAGGGCGCCACGGCTCTGGGAGTTCGCTGCGGCGGCGCCACCCGTCGTCGGGAAGGGCGTAGAGGAGATGGCAGGCATCGGCGACCAGGCAGAGGCGTGGACCTCGACGCTCCGGGCGGAGCAGTCCGCGTTCAACCTCGGCGCGGACCTGGGCCCGGCCGACCCGAGCGCCTACACGGTACGACGCCCGATTCCCGAGCCGATGCCGGCGGACCGGCACGGCCCGGCGCGGGTCATCGCGATGGCGAACCAGAAGGGCGGCGTCGGCAAGACGACGACCACCATCAATCTCGGTGCGGCCATCGCCGAGTACGGCCGCAAGGTGCTGCTGGTGGATTTTGATCCGCAGGGTGCGCTGTCGGTTGGCCTCGGGGTCAACCCGCACAACCTCGACATGTCAATCTACAACCTGTTGATGCACGACGACTGCGGCATCGACGACATCATGATCAAGACGGACGTCGCCGGCCTGCACCTGCTGCCGGCGAACATCGACCTGTCCGCGGCGGAGATCCAGCTCGTCACCGAGGTGGCCCGGGAGATGGCGCTGGCGCGCATCCTGCGAC
>DASRRF010000174.1:0-3033 GCA_035695905.1 Micromonosporaceae bacterium
GTTCCACCTCGACGAACGGCCCGGACAGACCCGACAGCGGCGGGCCACCCCACAGCTGCAGCGCGTCGGCGAAAGTGGCGACGGCGCCACTGAGGTCGCCGCGCGACCGCGCCTGGCGGGCGGTCGCCACGAGCGCGCCGAACGCGCCGGCATCCGACACACCGTCCACCCCCAACAGGTAGCCGGCGCGGGAATGGACAAGCGCCCGCCGAGCCACGGCCGGATCCTGGGTCAGTACCCGCCGTAGCCGCGAGATGTACACGTGTACCGCGGCCGGGGCAGTACGCGGCGCCGCATCGCCCCACACCGCGTCGATGAGCTGCGTCCGCGTGACCGCCCGGCCGCCGCCCAGGAGCAGCACCGCGAACACACAGCGTTGTCGCGCTGGCCCGAGGTCGAGCTCCACCCCGTCCCGCCATGCCCTTGCGTTACCCAGCACCGCGAATCGGAACTGACCGAAAGACTCCATTGCGCCCGCCGCCCCGCGTTCAGAGCTGTTTCAGAGATTGTTTGGCGCCGAGCCCTAGAGTATCGAACAAATTGGATCTTCGTGCTCCCCGAAGCTGCGCGTTCAGCGCTGATTCAGTGATCGACTGATGTCTCCGCCTAGGGTACCGGCCGGGATCAGCGTCCCGGGTCCCCGGTGGCGGATGCGAAGGAGTGAGGGTGATGGCCGGTCGGATGGACAACCGCCAGCGGGCGGGTTGGCGGGTAGGTATCGCGATCGTGGCGGCGCTTGCCTTGCTCGGCAGCGATCTGGTCGCCTTCGCACTCCCCGCGCGCGCGGCCTCGACCGCACCGTCAGGACCCGCCCCGGAGCCCTCGGTTGCCGGCCGCCCGGTGCCGAAGGTGGAGCCGGTCGTGGGTGCGGAGGATACGGCCCGAGCGACCCCGCCGCGGCCGGCACCGTCGTGGCCAGCGGCCGGTGCCGCCGAGGTCGACCTGTCAGATCCGGGCGGTGTACGCCAGGCCGGAAGCCTGCCGGTCCGGGTGGGGCGCGCGGCGGCGTCGCGCATGGGCGCACCCGCACGGGTACGGGTGGAGGTGCTCGACGCGGATGCGGTGTCGAGTCTGGGCGGAGTGGGTCTGGCGGCGCGGGTGAGCCGTGTCGATGGTGTGACGACCGCCGCCCGAGCCAGGGTGGTGCTGGACTATTCGGGCTTCGCCGGCGCGTTCGATGCGAGTTTCGCCGATCGGTTGCGAGTGGTACGGCTGCCCGGCTGTGTGTTGGACGGCGCACCCAAAGCCGCCGACGGGTGTCCACTGCGGACAGAGCGGGTGGCCGCGGTGAACGACTTCGCGGCCGGCACGCTGACCGTCGACACCGATGTCACCTCGACCAACACCGCGGTACTGATGGTGGAGTCCTCATCGAGCGGGTCGTTCTCAGGAAACTTCGGCGCTACCGACCTGCAGGCGTCGGGTCGCTGGCAGGTGGGGTTGTCGGCCGGCGCGTTTTCGTACTCGTACCCGGTTCCGGAGCCGCCATCGGTGGCCGGCACCGGCCCGAACCTGTCGTTCGGGTACAACTCAGCCGCGGTCGACGGAATGACCGCGGCCTCCAACGCGCAGTCCGGGTGGACGGGTCTCGGCTGGACCATGGGTCCGGGCTTCATCGAGCGGCGGTACAAGCCGTGTGCCGATGATGCGACCGGCACGGGGAAGAAGGCCGACCAGAAGAACTGGGGGCACCTGTGCTGGGAGTCCCCGGACGAGAACGACGGGCAGGTCGAGACGACCGACCCGACGAACTCCGATCTGACGCTGTCGATGGAGGGGCGATCCAGCAAGATTGTCAAGGATCGCCTCACCGGTGGCTGGAAGACCGAGGAGGACTTCGGCTGGCGGATCGAGTACCTGACCGGCGGGGCGAGCGGGCAGCCGTACTGGCGGGTCACCACGCAGAACGGGGACGTGCACCGGTTCGGGTCCCGCCGAGACTCGGAATGGCAGGTGCCGTACGCGGGTGATGACCCGGGCGAGCCCTGCAACAGCCAGTACAACAGCGGCGGTACGACGTGGCCGGGGATGTGTCAGGCGCCGTGGCGGTGGAACCTGGACCAGGTCGTCGACGCGAACGAGAACGTCACCACGTTGTACTGGAAGCGCGAGGCGAGCCAGTACCGTTGGTACGCACGGGAGATCTGCTGCTCCGTCCCGCCATCGTACGAGTTCGTGCCGATCGGCTACGACCGCGGTGGCTATCTGGACTACGTCGAGTGGGGCGCGAACACCGCGGTCGCCGGCAGCTTGCCGACCTCGAAGATGGTGTTCAACATGGTGTCCCGGTGCTCGGACACCACCACCCGGGACGATCCGCTGACCAACCCGTACCCGATCGATACCGGGACGGGCAACCTGACCTGTAAGGCACTGCTGCCGCCGTACGTGTTCTGGGACGTACCCAATGACCTCATGACCTGTACCACCACCAAGTGCCCAAGTGGTTCACCCGCGTTCTTCATCGTCCGCCGGCTGGACTCGATCGTCACGTACTCGTACGACCCGACGAACGCAGGCTGGGATGACGTATCCAAACTACAGCTGCGGTTCAAGTACGTGCAGTCGCCGGACAACGGATCGAACGGATGTTGTACGCCGGCGCTGTGGCTGGACTACGTCCGGCCGGTAGGCCTGGCCGGCACCGGCGAGATCCGGCTGCCCCCGACGAGCTTTGACGCGATCGCGCTCAACGGCCGGGTGGACTACGGGTCGGACGGGTTCTTCACCGCTCCGCGGGCGATCCTGCCCAGGATCGGCTGGGTCCACAATGGATTCGGCGGCCGGGTTGACATAACCTACGGGCGGGCGAACCCGTGCCCCGATGGCGGGGTGAGCGCCGCCGGCTACTCGACCTGGTACAACAGTGTGCAGTGGGATCGCGGCACGGATGACTGTTTCCGGACATACGACTTCTGGTTCCCTGGGTCGTTCGGCAGCCCTGCCACCGTCCACTATGGAGTCTATCACAAGTATCTGGTCACCCAGGTGGTCAGCCGGGATGTGGTGGCCGGGTCACCGGACATGGTCACC
>DASRRF010000175.1:0-3109 GCA_035695905.1 Micromonosporaceae bacterium
TCAACGACCCGATCCGACCGCGAGAAGAGAGGACCGTCACACGTGCTCGTCGCCGGCTTCGCAGCGGACGCGTTCGGGACGAACTGTTACGTGCTCGCGACCGCGCCGGGTGAGCAGTGCCTGGTTGTTGATCCGGGCATCGGGGTGGTTGACCGGCTGGACGCCCTGCTCGCCGAGCACCGGCTGCACCCGGCCGCGGTCCTGCTCACCCACGGCCACCTCGATCACGTCTTCTCGGTGACGCCGGTCTGCGGCGCGCGCGGGATTCCGGCGTACATCCATCCGCAGGACCGGGAGATGCTCGCCGATCCGGGCAAGGGCCTGTCCGCGGATCTCCGTGGGCTCTTCGGCGGCCGGCTGCCGTACGCCGCGCCGGACGACGTACTGCCGCTGGTCGACGGCGGCCTGATCGAGCTGGTCGGCTTGAAGATCACCGTCGATCACGCACCGGGCCATACCGGCGGGTCGGTGCTGTTCCGGCTGCCAGTCCTTGCCAAAGAGCCGCTCTGTCTCAGCGGCGATGTGCTGTTCGCGGGCTCGATCGGGCGTACCGACCTGCCGGGCGGAAGCTACCCGGCGATGCTGGACAGCCTGCGGGATAAGGTGCTGCCGCTCGCCGACGAGACGATCGTCCTGCCCGGCCATGGACCCGCGACGACCATCGGCCGCGAACGCGCCACGAACCCGTACCTGCGCGAGGTTATGTACTCATGAGCAGACCCACACCGCTGTCCGGCTTCCCGGAGTGGCTTCCGGCCCAGCGCCTGATCGAGCAGCACCTGCTGGACACCCTGCGGCGCACCTTCGAGCTGCACGGCTTCGCGCCGGTGGAGACGCGCGCCGTCGAGCCGCTGGACCAGTTGCTGCGCAAGGGCGAAACCTCCAATGAGGTGTACGTGCTGCGCCGGCTGCAGGCCGACAGCGACAGTATCGACGCCGACGCCGTGTCGTCAGTACTCGGCCTGCACTTCGACCTGACCGTGCCGTTCGCCCGGTACGTCCTGGAGAACGCGGGCAAGCTGCAGTTCCCGTTCCGCCGGTACCAGATCCAGCGCTGCTGGCGGGGGGAGCGGCCGCAGGAGGGTCGGTACCGCGAGTTCCTCCAGGCGGACATCGACGTCGTCGACCGCGACGAGCTGCCCACCCACTACGAGGTGGAGCTGCCGCTGGTGATCGCGGACGCGCTGGCCGCCCTGCCGCTGCCGCCGATCCGGATGCACGTGAACAACCGCAAGCTCTCCCAGGGCTTCTACCAGGGGCTCGGGCTGGCCGATCCGATGGCGGCGATCCGGATCATCGACCGGTACGACAAGATCGGGCCGGTCGGGGTGACCGCCCAGCTGGTCGAGGCCGGGGCGACCGAGGCGCAGGCGAAGGCGTGCCTGGCGCTGGCCGACATCAGTACCCCGGACGCGTCGTTCGCCACCGCCGTACGGGCACTCGGGGTCTCCGATCCGCTGCTGGACGAGGGCATCGACGAGCTCGCCGAGGTGGTCGGCACCGCGGCCGGGTACGCGCCCGGCCTGGTGGTCGCCGACCTCAAGATCGCCCGCGGGCTGGACTACTACACCGGAACCGTCTACGAGACCGTGCTGCTCGGCCACGAGAAGCTAGGCTCGGTCTGCTCCGGCGGCCGCTACGACAACCTGGCCAGCTCGGGCACCGAACGGTACCCCGGAGTCGGCCTGTCGATCGGGGTGAGCCGGTTGCTCGGCGGCCTCTTCGGCGCCGATGGGCTGCACGTGTCCCGCCCGGTGCCGACCTGCGTACTGGTCAGCGTTGCCGACGAGGACGCCCGGCAAGGGGCCATGCGGGTGGCGGCGCAGCTGCGCCACCGGGGCATCCCGGCCGAGGTGTCGCCGAACGCGGACAAGTTCGGCAAGCAGATCCGGTTCGCCCAGCGCCGCGGGATCCCGTACGTGTGGTTCGGGGACGAGGTGAAGGACATCCGCTCGGGGCAGCAGGTGGCCGCGGACGCGGCGAGCTGGACACCGCCGGAGCAGGACCGGTGGCCGGCGGTGTCCGGCTAGCCGCAGCATCCGAAGCGGGCGCTCAATGGATCAGCACCGCGTGGCCGCCGACGATCGGGTCCGGCACCACGAGCTGCCAGGTCAGCTTGCCGTCGCCGGGGGTTGCCGGCACCGGCACCTCGATCGCGAACGTGACCGGGACTCCGGCGGGCAGGTACGGCTGCCCGGCCGCGTCCCGGTACGGCACCGCGGCGCAGTTCAGCGCGTAGGTGGAGAACGCGTTGCTGGCATCGCCGGACAGGTACAGGCCAACGCGGTAGTCCGGGCAGGGTGCGAGCGGCACGCCGGGCCCCGCCGGTGCGGTCAGCGTGACCGTGGTGGCCAGCCGCCCGCCGGCCGGTGCCGAGTAGGGCGGCGCAACGCTGACCTCGACATCGTGGAAGGCCGTGCCGGTATGGGCCGGGTTGAACTCCTCGGGCGTGAACGCCGGTACCACGATCGGCGGCGTCCGGCCGCTGCCTGCGGTGCCGGAACACTCGGACGCGCCGAACCCGCCGGTGTGGAGGGTGCCGCCGCCGTCGGGCAGGGTGATGTCCAGCCGGTCGTTGTCCACCGGCGCGGCGCACCAGTCGGAGGACCAGTTCAGGAACAGGAGCGCCGGGTGATCGGAGGTCACCGCGACGGCGCCGCCATACCGGTCGGACCCGCGGTCCGCCTCGACCGGGATGGGCAGCCGCCTGTTCTTGCCCAGCGGGACCACCGTTGGTCGACCACCCAACCGGCAGGGCGCACGGGCGGGGCCGTACACGCGCACCGCGAGGTACCGGATACCGCTGCTGGCACCCGACTCCAGCTCGACCGTCACCCGGTCGGCGCGGCATGGCGGCAGCGCCCGCGCCAGCGCCGGATCCGGGCTCGCCGGGATGGTGACCTCCGGCATCGGCACGCCACCCGGTGCGAGCGCCGCGAACGGCACCACGCCGGAGGGTGTGGGCGGGGACGGCGAGGTCGACACGAGAGGCGGTGGCGCGGTCCGGGCCTGGACGATGCCGACGCCCGCGGCGACCACGGCCACCGCGGCGGCGGCCGCGACGAGCGCGACCCAGCGGACCGGGTGGCGCCCGGCCAGCGCAGCGACA
>DASRRF010000176.1:0-1969 GCA_035695905.1 Micromonosporaceae bacterium
GGTTACCACCCGCCCGCGTGCTGCATCCCTTCCCAGAGATGCGCTTTGCCGCCAGAACCTAAGACAGGAGCCCAGTGCGGTAATCCCGCACGCTGGGATCTGTGCGGGGGGCCGCCCGTAAGGGCGGTCCCTACCGCGACCATCCTCACCGGTGGGGTCGGGCACACGCTGCACCGCGACCTGTCCGGGCTGCGGTCGATCCTGCGGTTCGCGCCGGACACGCCGGCGGAGTTCGCCGCCCGGCTGGCCACGGCGCGGGTGGCCAAGACCGACGATCCGGTGCGCAGCTACACCGAGCCGGAGTTCCGGCGCATCACGGCGAAGGCGCGCAGCGATGTCCGCGCTGCCGCGCAGCGCATCCGCGCGGCCACCTCACTGCTGCGGCGGTGGCGGGCCGGTGAGATCGACAAGGGCATCGATAAGGACCGGTGGGAGCAGGGTTACCTGCTCGATCATGTCGATCGGTTCGGTGACGTGCCCCGCTACCCCGGCGGGATTGCGCACCAAATAGTGCGGCGGCACGGCGGGATCGACGCGGTGATGGCGCGGCTGCACCTGACGCACTACGAGATCGGTGCCGCCGGGGTGTTGCTGATCTGCCTGACCGGGCACAACTTCTCCACCGTCGGCGGCGCCACTGTCGACCACCATCGGCCTGACGGGCACGCCGGTGGCCCCGCGACCGCGATCATCACCCTGGTCAAGCCGCGCCGCGCCAGCCGGGACGCCGAGATGACCGTGGCGCTGCGCGACATCACCCCGGACGGGGCCACTCCAGCGCATCGCGACGATCTGACCACCCCGTTCGGTACCTACCAACTGCTGCTGGAGTTGGGCGAGGCCAGCCGTCGCTGTTTGGGAACGGACCAGCTGTTCGTCCACTACAGCGCCAAGGGCCACCGCGGCCGGGGTTTCCGGGCCGGCCTGCCCAAACAGGTCCTGCAGCTCTGGAGCTACCGCGTCCAGCTCGCCGCGGACGAGACGGAGCCGGACACGGGAGCGCCGAAGTACTTGCACGTCGACAGCCGCCGGCTGCGGCTGACCTGGCTGGAGATCCACCAGCGCCCGGTCGCCCAGACGGAGCAGACCCTGGCCAACGAGTATCTGGCCCGCAACCGCGGCAACCTGACCGAATACCAGAAGATCGTCGCCGAGGTACTCGATCAGCAGGTCGCCCGCGCACGGCAGGCCGCGCCGATCCCGGTGCTGTCCGAACAGGACGTCCGCCAGGCCCGCGTCGACCCGGCGGCCGTGGCCGCTCGCCACGGGATCAGCCAGAGCGCTCTCGCCGAGCTGATCGGCGGCCGGTTGGACACCGTCCTGACCGGATGCACCGACAACCTGCACAGCCCGCACTCACCGGCTGGACAGCCCTGCCGGGCGTCGTTCCTGCTCTGCCTGTCCTGTCCCTGCGCGCGGGCGACCCCGGCTCACCTGCCTGTCCAGGTCCTGGTCCATGACGCACTGCTGGCCCGGCGCGCCGAGCTGACCCCGCTGCGCTGGGCACAGCGTTTCGCCGAGCCGACCACCCGGCTGACTGACCTGCTCGACCGCCACACGCCCGCCGCGATCGCCGACGCCCGTGCCGCCGCCAGCGGCGCCGACAACGCCCTGGTCGAGCGGTTCCTGACCCGAGGACTCGATCTCACATGACCCCCAACCCGACCACCCTGTCGACCACCGGGACGCCGGACGCGGGTCTGCCGGGGCCGGACACGCTGGTGCTGCTCAACCGCCCGCTGCGGGCAGGTACCGATCGCGCCCGGCTGTCGCACTTCGGGCAGGACCGGTGGGTGCTCACCCCCGCGATCCATCACAAGCACGCCAACGCCGTCGCCGTGGACTTCGCCGAGGTCCCCGCGCCGTTCCGCCAGCCGGTCAAGCAGATGATCTGGCTGCTGCTCAACCACGACCTCGGCTCGACCAGCCTGGCCTACCAGTTCACCGCCTCCCAGCCGGCGATCAGCAC
>DASRRF010000177.1:0-3851 GCA_035695905.1 Micromonosporaceae bacterium
CAAGGTACTCGAACGGGCCGGGCTGACCACCGCGGACATCGAGGTATGGGAAATCAACGAGGCGTTCGCCGCGATGGTGCTGTCCTGCCTGCACAAGCTGCCCGACGTCGACCCGGCCCGGGTCAACCCGAACGGCGGCGCGATCGCGATCGGCCACCCGCTCGGCGCGTCCGCCCCGCGGGTCATCGTCGACACCTGCCGGGAGCTGCGCCGCCGCGGTGGTGGGTACGGCGTGGCCGCCGCGTGCATCGGGGTCGGCCAGGGTACCGCGATGGTCGTGCATGTGTAGCTTTCCGGTGCCCGCCGCACTGGTCGAACAGGCCCGGCGGTTCTACGCCTCAGGCGCGGAGCCGGTGGTGCCGCGGGTGGCCGCGACGGTCGTGCTGCTGCAACCTCCGCTGGAGGTCTACCTGCTGCGCCGGGCGAGCACGATGGCGTTCGCGTCCGGGATGTACGCGTTCCCCGGCGGCTCGGTGGACCCCCGGGACAGCGCCGGGGGGCTCGACTGGGCCGGTCCGTCCGATGTGGACTGGGCGGTACGCCTCGGGCTGCCGCCGGGCGCCGCTCAGGCGGTGGTCTGCGCCGCGGTGCGCGAGCTGTTCGAGGAGTCGGGGGTGTTATTGGTCGCCCCTTCTGCTCTGCCCACCGGGTCGGGGCAGAGCAGCTCTGCCCCGACCCGGTGGGCAGAGCAGAAGGACGCCGGCCTGGAAGCGGCCCGGCAGGCGTTGGTCTCCCGCGAGCTGAGCCTGGCGGACCTGCTGCGCTCCCGCGGGCTCGCGCTGAACAGCCAGCTGCTCGAGCCATGGGCCCGCTGGGTGACCCCGGAGTTCGAGCCACGCCGCTTCGATACGTACTTCTTCCTCGCCGTACTCCCGCCGGGGCAGGACGCCCGGGACGTGTCCGGGGAGGCCGACCACACGATGTGGGTACGCCCGGCGGTGGCGCTCGAACAGGTGGCCGCCCGGGAGATCGCGATGCTCCCGCCGACCATCGTCATGCTGCGCGACCTGGCCGGATACTCCGATGTGGACAGTGTGCTGGCCGCCGCGGCCGGCCGGGATGCGGCCTCGCCGGTGATGCCGGCCCTGGAGAACGGCCGCCTCGTCGTCCCCTGACGCCGGGCGATCCCCGGGCGCCTCAGCCGAAGCGACCGGTGATGTAGTCCTCGGTGCGCTTGTCGTCGGGGTTGGTGAACAGCCGGCCGGTGTCGTTGAACTCGACCAGCCGCCCATGCCGTACGCCGTCGGAGTCCACCTCGGCGGTGAAGAACGCGGTGTAGTGGCTGACCCGGGCGGCCTGCTGCATGTTGTGCGTGACGATGACGATCGTGTAGCGCTGGGCCAGCTCGTACATCAGGTCTTCGATCTTCCCGGTGGCGATCGGGTCGAGCGCCGAGCACGGCTCGTCCATCAGGATCACCTCCGGGCGTACCGCGATCGTCCGTGCGATGCACAGCCGCTGCTGCTGCCCGCCGGACAGCGCCAGCCCGCTGGACTTCAGCTTGGTCCGTACCTCGTCCCACAGGGCGGCCCCGCGCAACGCCTCCTCGACGTGGTCGTCCATGTTGTCGACCTTCATGCCGGTCACCCGGGGGCCGTAGGCGACGTTGTCGTAGATGGACTTGGGGAACGGGTTCGGTTTCTGGAACACCATGCCGATCCGCCGGCGCACCTCGATCGGGTCCACGTCCGGGGCGTACAGGTCCTGGCCGTGGTAGGTGACCTTGCCGGCGACGCGGGCGCCGAGGATCAGGTCGTTCATCCGGTTCAGCGAGCGCAGGATGGTGCTCTTGCCGCAGCCGGACGGCCCGATCATCGCGGTGATCCGGTTCTGCTGGATCTGGATGCTGGTACCCCGTACCGCCTCGTAGCTGCCGTAGAAGACGCTCACGTCGGCCAGTTCGAGCACCGGCCCGGTCGAGGGCCGCCGCGGTTCCTCGGCGGTTCGCGCGACGGGGCCGCCGGGTACGGCGATGTGTACGGCGGGTCGGTGCGCGGTGGCGGAGGTCATCTCTGCGTCCTCGGGCTTCTGGTGCGGGTTGCGGGCGGACATCGCGGCGATCCTCACCACCGCTTCTGGAACTTGTTCCGGATGATGATCGCGACCGAGTTCATCGCGAGCAGGAGTGCCAGCAGCAGCACGATGGCGGCCGCGCCGAGCTGCTGGAATCCGGCCTGGGCCTCGGTGATCAGGCTGTAGATCTGGATCGGCAGCACGGTGTACGTGCTGAGCAGCCCGTCCGGGTTGAACGTGATGTAGGTGACCGCACCCAGCATGATCAGCGGGGCGGCCTCGCCGATGGCGCGGGACAGCGCCAGGATCGAACCGGTCGCGATGCCGGGCACCGCGCCGGGCAGCACCTGCCGGGAGATGGTCTGCCACTTGGTCGCGCCCAGCGCGTACGACGCCTGCCGGATCGACTGCGGTACCGAGCGGATCGCCTCGCGGGTGGCGATGATGATGATGGGCAGCACCAGCAGGGCCAGGATCAGCGCGGCGGTCAGCACGGTGAAGCCGAGGCCCAGGTCGCGGGCGATCAGGCCGAGGCCGAGGATGCCGAAGATGATCGAGGGTACGCCGGCCAGGTTCTGGATGTTCAGCTCCAGCAGCCGGTTGTACCACCGGGTGTTGTCGGCGTACTCCTCCAGGTAGATCGCGCTGAGAATGCCGACCGGCAGGCAGATGGCCGCGGTCGTACCGATCACCCAGAAGGTGCCGGTGATCGCGGACTGCACACCGGCGCGGTTGATCCGGGAGACTCGCCCGGTGGGCATGTTCTGCCACATCCGGGAGTCCAGCCGGTGCCAGCCCTTGAACAGCGCGAACGCGATCAGCCAGACCAGGAACGCGAAGCCGACGAAGAGGCACGCCTGCAGCGCGAGCTTGAACAGCGTGTCGCGGATGCGAACCCGGCGCCGGGTGAGGACCAGGCCCTCGGTATCCAACGGGGTCACTCGTACACCTCCCGGAACCTGCGGACCAGCCGGATGGAGAACGCGTTGAGCGCGAACGTGAACAGGAACAGCACCGACCCGACCGCGAAGATGCTCTTGTAGTCGACCGAGTCGACCGGTACGTCGCCCTGGCCGATGTTGGCGATAAACGCGGTCATGGTGGCCGCCCCGCGCAGCGGGTTGAACTCCGGATGGTCGGAGGTCAGCCCACCCGCGACCGTCACGATCATCGTCTCGCCGATCGCCCGGGACAGGCCCAGCACGAACGAGGCGACCACCCCGGAGATCGCTGCCGGCAGCACCACCCGGGTGGAGACCTGCATCTTCGTGGAGGCCAGCGCGTACGCCCCCTCCCGCAGGCCGTTCGGGACGGCGGTCATCGCGTCCTCGGACAGGCTGGCCACGGTCGGCACGATCATGATGCCCATCACGATGCTGGCCACCAGGATGTTCTGGAAATCGGGCTTGTCCGCGCCGGGCCACAGGCTACGCAGCAGCGAGTTGAGCGCGAACAGGGCGAAGAAGCCGTACACCACGGTGGGGATGCCGGCCAGGATCTCCAGTAGCGGCTTGAGAACCTTACGGGTACGGGTCGAGGCGTACTCGGCGAGGTAGATCGCCGAACCCAGGCCGAGCGGGATCGCGATGACGATCGCGATCAGCGTGGATATCACCGTGGACACGACCAGCGGCAGTACGCCGTAGCTCTTCGGCTCGAAGGTCGGCGTCCACCGGGTACCGGTGAAGAACTCCTTGATGCTGACCGTCTGGAAGAACTCCACCGTCGGGGTGAACAGCGCCAGGACTATTCCCACCGTGGTGGCGACGGAGACCGCGGCGGCGACCACCAGCAGCGCCTCGATGACGCGTTCCCCGGGCCGACGGCGACCCCGCCGC
>DASRRF010000178.1:0-3949 GCA_035695905.1 Micromonosporaceae bacterium
GGTCGCGGCCGCCGACCGGGTCGTCTGCGGCGACACCGGGGTCGCCCACCTGGCCACCGCGCTCGGCACCCCGTCGGTGGTGCTCTTCGGGCCGACCTCGCCGGCGCTGTGGGGGCCGCCCGCCGACCGGCCCTGGCACCGAGCCCTGTGGGCGGGCGGCAGCGGCGACCCCCACGGCCAGCTCCCCGACCCCGGGCTGCTCGCGATCGCGGTCGACCAGGTGCTGGAGGCGCTCGACGACCTGCCGGCGGCACCCGCCCGCGAGCGGGTCGCGTAGGCGTCAGAGCGTACGTCGGGTACCACCCGCGTCTACGTCCCTTGCAGGTAATTTGCCAGCCCGGCCGTACCTCCCCCCTACTGCGGATTGTCCATTTCCGTCCGCCGTGATAGCTCTTCGCCCACTCGCGCCGGATGGGTGGTTGCCACCCGGCGGCGGGGTGTGGGTCGCGGCGGCGAGGCTGCGACACGTCGGCCCGGGAGGTGCCGTGAACAAGAGTCCTTCGGCCGCGCCGCGATCCGGCGCACGCAGGCGCGGGGCGCTCGGCCTCGGTGCGGTCGTCGGTGCGCTCGCGCTGATCGCCGCGACGCTGCCGGCCGCGGCGGCCGCCCCCGACACGGCGACTGGCAGGCGGCTCACGGCGAAGCCGCTGACCCCGACCTCGCGGGTCGTCGGCGCCAAGTCGGCCTCCGGCCAGCTCGCCAAGACCGACAAGAGCCTGCTGGGGCTCAAGTCCAGCCAGCCGGTGAACGTGGTCGTCAAGCTGGACTACGACTCCCTGGCCGGCTACCGCGGCGGCGTGAAGGGCTACGCCGCGACCAGCCCGTCGGTCACAGGCCGCAAGCTGAACACCAGGGACGCCTCGGTCCGGCGCTACGCCGGCTACGTCGCTAGCGTCGAGAGCAGCTTCAAGCGCGCCCTCCAGGCCCGCCTGCCCGACGCGCGCACCGGACAGAGCCTGCGCACCGTCTACGGCGGCGTCGCCGTCAAGGTGGCCGGCAACCGGATCGCCGACCTGCTCCGCGTCCCCGGCGCCATGGCGGTCCAGCGGGACCGCCTGGAGCAGCCCCTGACCGACTCCAGCCCCGCCTTCATCGGGGCGCCGACCATCTACAACCAGCTCGGCGAGACCGCCGACGACGCCGGCAAGGGCGTGATCGTCGGGGTGCTGGACACCGGCGCCTGGCCGGAGCACCCCTCCTACGTCGACCACGGCAACCTGCCGGCGCCACCACCCAAGGCCGATGGCACCCCGCGGACCTGCAACTTCGGCGACAACCCACTGACGCCTGCCAGCGACCCGTTCGTCTGCCAGCACAAGCTGATCTCCGGCGAGCCGTTCCTGGACACCTACAACGCGGTCATCGGCGGCGAGGTGTATCCCGACAGCGCCCGCGACTCCAACGGCCACGGCACCCACACCTCCACCACTGCCGCCGGCGGCCCGGTCGCACATGCCGACCCGCTGGGCATCGACCGCGGCGCCATCCACGGCATCGCCCCTGGCGCTCACGTCGCGGTCTACAAGGTCTGCGGCTTGGAGGGCTGCTTCCAGTCCGACTCGGCCGCGGCGGTCGGGCAGGCGATCCTGGACGGGGTCCGGGCCATCAACTTCTCGATCTCCGGCGGCGTCGACCCCTACGCCGACGCGGTGGAGCTGGCGTTCCTGGACGCCTACGCGGCCGGGGTGCTGGTCTCGGCCTCGGCCGGCAACGACGGTCCCGACGCCGGGACGGTCAACCACAACGGCCCGTGGGTGCAGACGGTGGCCGCGTCCACCCAGACCCGGACGTTCCGCTCGACCGTCACGCTCAACGGCGGCGGCGGCGCAACCGCGACCGTCTCCGGCGCCACGATCACCGCCGGCATCAACTCGCCGCTGCCGGTGGTGCTCGGGTCCGCCCCGCCGTACAACAATGTCGGCTGTACGGCGCCCGCCCCCGCCGGGCTGTTCACCGGCAAGATCGTCGCCTGCCAGCGCGGTCCCGGCCGGGTGGCGCGTGGCTTCAACGTCTTCCAGGGCGGCGCGGCCGGCATGATCCTGTACAACGCCACGCCGGCGGACGTCATGACCGACAACCACTTCCTGCCGACCGTCCACATCGACCAGCCGGACACGACCACCCTGCTCGACTTCCTCGCCGCCAACCCGGGAGCGACCGCCTCGTTCCCGCAGGGCAGCAAGACCACCTGGCAGGGTGACCGGGTGACGTTCTTCTCCTCCCGCGGCCCCGGCGGCGACTGGCTGAAGCCGGACGTGACCGCGCCCGGCCTCCAGATCCTCGCCGGCAACACCCCGACCCCTGACGACGTGGCGAGCGGCCCGCCCGGCAACCTGTTCCAGGCGATCGCGGGCACCTCGATGTCCTCGCCGCACGCCGCCGGCTCGGCCGCGCTGGTCGCCGCGCTGCATCCCACCTGGACGCCCGGCCAGATCAAGTCGGCGCTGGAGACCACCGCCAGGACCGCCGGCGTCACCAAGTCCGACGGGGTCGCCCCGGCCGACCCCTTCGATGTCGGTGGCGGTCGTGTCGACCTGACAAGGGCCGGCGACCCCGGCCTGACCTTCAACGAGACCGCGGTCAACTACGCCGCGGCCGGCGCCGACCCGCTGCACCGGATCGACCTCAACACCCCCTCGGTGAACGCGCCGACCATGCCGGGCGTGATCTCCACCAGCAGGAGGGCCAGGAACGTCACCAACAGGACCTTGACCTACAGGGTCAGCACCCAGTCCCCGGCGGGCACTTCGATCTCGGTGCGCCCCAGCTCGTTCGTGCTGGGACCCGGCCGCGAGATCAACCTCGACCTCAGGATCTCCGCGCCGGCCGTCGCCGAGGGACAGTACTTCGGCCGGATCAACCTGAACCAGGTCGGGGGGCCGCGTGACCTGCACCTGCCGGTCGCGTTCTTCAAGCGGCAGGGCGTCGTGACCCTGTCGCAGAGCTGCGACCCGAGCACCATCAGGCGCAATGAGACCTCGACCTGCGGGGTCACGGTGCAGAACAACTCGCTGTCGGCGGCCGACGTGAGCACCGTCAGCACCACCAGCCTCAACCTCCCGGTGACCGAGGTGACCGGCGCGACCAAGGTCAACGACCACCGGGTGACCGCGTCGGCGACCCTGGTCGGGCGGGAGCCGGACGCCCCGCACATCGACCCGGGGGCCCTGTTCGGCTACATCCCGCTGGATGCGTTCGGAGTCACCCCGATCGGGGTCGGTGACGAGGAGGCGCTGAACTTCAACGTGCCGGCGTTCACCTTCGCCGGCCAGACCTTCAACCAACTCGGCGTGGTGTCGGACGGCTATCTGGTCGCCGGGGGCGCCACCGGACAGGACATCGACTTCATCCCGCAGATCTTCCCCAACCCGGCGCGGCCGAACGGCGTGCTGGCGCCGTTCTGGACCGACCTGGACGGCGCCGGCGCGCCGGGTATCTTCATCGTCACCCTCACCGACGGCGTCGACACCTGGATCGTCGTGGAGTCGCGCCTGAACGTCTTCGGGACCGCCAGCCAGCGGGTCTTCCAGGCCTGGATCGGCGTGAACGGGGACACGCACGGGGTCGAGGACATCACCGTCGCCTACGACCCGACCAACCTGCCGGCCGATCCCGGCCTCCCGTTCAACGTGGGCGCGGAGAACGCCGACGGCTCCGCCGGCGACCAGATCGCCGGGCTACCGACCGAGGACCTGCGGGTCAGCAGCACCCCAGGCGCGCCCGGCGGGTCGCTGACCTACAGCTTCACGGTCAAGGGCGCCTTCCGCGGCACCGGCACGGTCCGGACGGACATGACCACCCCGCTGGTAGGCGGCACCACCACCGACGTCGACCGGATCACCGTCCGATAGCCCAGTAGCGGCACCACGCCGCAGCGAGGGGCCCGACCGATCTGGCCGGGCCCCTCGGCCTATCCGGGATAGGCTTTCGGCCATGAGGGCGCGCGCGA
>DASRRF010000179.1:0-2871 GCA_035695905.1 Micromonosporaceae bacterium
GGACGGCTCGAACACCGACCTCGTGACCGCGCTGCGGCAGTTGCCTGAGCCGCAGCGCCGCGCGGTCGTGCTGCACTACCTCGGCGGGTTCTCGGTTGCCGAGATCGCCGCGCTGGACGGGGTGGCGACCGGGACCGTCAAGTCCCGGCTCAGCCGGGGCCGGGAGGCGCTGGCCGCCCTGCTCGGTGGGTACGGCGTACCCAAGTCGCCGCACCCACCGCCGGTGGACGGCGGGGTATCCCGACAGGTGGAGGTGTACGGCAGTGCGTGACTTCAACGACGGCCTCGACAGCGCTCTCGGCGCGCGGTTCGGCGCGCTGACCGGCAGCGTGGCCGCGATGGTCCCGGTGCCGGGAGTGGAGGAGATCGTGGCCCGCGGGCGCCGGCGTCGCCGCAACACCCATGCCGCGGTTGCCGGGCTCGCCGTGCTCGGTGTGCTCGGCGTCGGGTACGCGATCCTCGGACCGCTCAAGCCGGACGGCGCACCCCGGCCACCGGTCGGGCCGACGGTCTCGGCCTCTTACGAACCGCCGGCCGGCGCCGAACGCGCTCCGCTGGGCGGTGCCCTGCCGGACGGATTCCTCCCGCTGACCGTGTTGTCGGCTCAGCCGCGCCTGGAGCCGCTGTGCGCCGGGCAGCCGGTCCCGTTCCCGAGCAACGGCATGATCGCGGCAAGCCAGTCCGGTGTGGACGGTGTGAACCGGGCCAGCCTGCTGCTCTACCCGTCCGGCTCGGACGCGGGCCGCGCCTTCAACCAGTACCGGGCCGAGGCCACCCGATGCGTCGCGGCGGCCAACGGCACCCCGGCGATGATGACCGCGACCGACCTGAAGATCGGCGCGACGTCCGTCCAGGTGACCACTGTGGACACCATGGGGAAGACCACCCAGGTCGAGGTCGCGGTCCGTTACGGTCGCACCCTTCTGCTGGTACGCGGGCCGACCGCCGCCGCGTTCACCCGGGCCGGCGAGCTGGAGCGGCTGCTGTGCGTCTTCGGCAACGACTGCGCGCCCCGGTACGGCGGCCCGCCGGCGGTGAGCTTCTCGGTGGCCGGTGGCGACGCGTGGGCCGTCATCGTCGCGATGTCCTCGGATCGCGACGCGGCTGCGCTCGGTACGGCGGTCGCCTCGGCATCCCGGATCGGGTACCGCACGTCGGTCACGTCGGTCGACTGCGACGAGGGCGCCCGGCAGGCGTTGGGGTTGGCCACCGATGCCCGGCGCTGGTACGTGTCGGTCTACTTCGCCAGCCGTGCCGACGCGGACGCATTCGTCGCGGCCGCGCTGGTGCCGACGATCACCGTCATCCCGGTACGGACCTACTGCGTGAGCTGAGCAAGCTATGCAACGTTGAGGTGAATATTGCCGATGCGAGCAACGATGTCGAGATGGCCGCCGAGCGCAGTCACATAGGCACGCAAGGTCTCCAGCGTCGTGGCTGAGCCGTTCTCGATCTGACTGATTCGCGCTTGCGACAGCCCAGCAACATCGGCGAGTTGGGCCTGGGTGATGCCGAGTTGCTTGCGGATCTCCGCCAGCTGTGCGCCGCTGACCGAGGCCAACATCGCCTCGCGCATGTGTGCCCGTCGTGTCGCCCGCTCCTCGGTATCCCAAGTCGGGTCGATCGCGCGGGCCTTCGCCTTCACGTCGCGCCAGTTCGCCGGTTTACTCATTGCGTTCTTCCTTCAGCCTTGTCAAGTGGTCGTCAAAGCGGGAGTCAGCCAGCGGGATCGCCTCGCGGTACCTTGTTCGGCAAGGAGGTCGATCGCGTCCGCGATCAAATCCGCCGTGACCGGGTCTGTGCGACAGATGTTGAGGAACCACGCCTCGACCTCCGTATGCAGACTGACCTCCCACACGACAGTATAAGTAGAGTTTATATCTGTCGCAACGGGCGGAACCTTGTTTCCGGCGATCAGGCGCGCCAGAGGGGCTGGGTGAGGCAGGTGGGGCCGCCGTCGCCCTTGACCGAGATCTCGCTGGCCGGGTACTCATGCACGGTGCAGCCGTGCCGCTCCAGCGCCGCCCGGGTGCGCGGGTTTCCGCCGGCGAGAACCACCTCGCGGGGCCGCGTCGCCAGCACGTTGCACCCCAGCGTGGCGTACTCGCCGGGATCCACCTCGACCAGGGTCACCGACCGCGCCGCAAGATCTTCCATCAGGGGTACGGGTACCAGCGGGGGATGGACGACCGCGAGATCGTCGGCGATCGGGGAGAGCACAGACATGAGGTGTAGCACGTGCTCCGGCCCGCGATCGTGCGGCAGATCCACCGACTCAACCCGTACCCCCTCTGCGGAGAGGACGGCGCGCAACGTGGCGACGGCGGCCGCGTTGGTCCGGTAGCTGCGGCCCACGAGCAGCGTCTCGCTGTCCAGCCAGACCATGTCGCCGCCGTCGGCGAACGCGTCGCCCTCCAACCGGGCCAGCACGGGTACGCCGGCGGCGGCGAACGCGTCGGCCAGCGCGTCGGGTTCGGTGCGGCGGACCGGCTTGGCCATCTGGAACAGCACCGCGCCGCGGGCCGTGACGAGCGCGGGATCGCGGATGTAGCAGGAGTCCACGAGCCCGTCCAGCGCCGGCGCGACGGAGACCTCGCAGCCCAGCGACTCCAGCAGCGCCGCGAACGCGTCGTGCTGGGCGGCCAGTTCGGCGGTGTCCGGTTGGCGCCAGTCGGCGGCCAGGAAGTCTCCGGTGCGGGACGGGCGGCGCAGCAGTACGCGGCGCAGCGGAGCGCTCATCGAACGGACACCGTACGAACCCAGCGGCATCTGGGCACGATACCGGCCACCCACGGGGTGGAACCGGCGGGCGGGGTGGGCGCGTGTGGCGCATATCGGATCACCGTTCACCGGTACCGATATGCGCCTGAA
>DASRRF010000180.1:0-3106 GCA_035695905.1 Micromonosporaceae bacterium
CCCGACCGCGCACAGCGCGATCCTGGCGCGTACCCGGGGCATCCCGATGGTCGTCGCCGCCGGACCCGGCGTGCTCGCCGAGCCCGAGGGGACGATGGTCGCCCTCGACGGCGGCACCGGCGAGCTCGCCTTCGACCCGGACCCGGACACGCTCGACCGGTATCGGGTACGTGCCGAAGCGCGTAGGCGTGGCGAGACGGCGGCTCGCGCCAACGCGGGGCGCCCGGCCCGTACCAGGGACGGGGTACTGGTCGAGGTCGCGGCCAACGTGGGCTCGCTCGCCGACGCCAGGCTGGCCAAGTCTTCCGGTGCCGACGCCGCCGGGCTGGTGCGTACGGAGTTCCTGTTCCTCGACCGCGCCGAAGCGCCGGACGTGGAGGAGCAGGAGGCGGCGTACCGTGGGCTCGCCGACGCGCTCAGCGGCCGGCGGTTGACCCTGCGTACGCTCGACGTCGGCGGGGACAAACCGCTGTCGTACCTGCCGTCCGCCCACGAGGCGAATCCGTTCCTCGGTCTGCGAGGCATCCGGATGTCACTGTCGCGTGAGGAGATGCTGCGAGATCAGTTGATCGCGGTGTGCCGGGTGGCCGCAGACGCCCCCGTCAGCCTGATGTTCCCCATGGTCTCGACCGTCAACGAGTTGGTCGCCGCGCTCGGCGTGCTCGACGATGCTCTGGCCCACACCGGAGGCCCACGGCCGGCCGGGTTACAGGTCGGGATCATGGTCGAGGTGCCCGCCGCCGCGCTGAAGGCCGAGGCGTTCGTGCCGTACGTCGACTTCTTCAGCATCGGCACCAACGACCTGACCCAGTACACCCTGGCGGCCGAGCGTGGCAACGACACCGTCGCCCGGCTCGCTGATCCGCTCGACCCTGCGGTGCTACGCCTGATCGACGTGGTGAGCCAGTCCGCCTCCGGACGAGTCGACGTCGGGGTCTGCGGCGAGGTCGCCTCGGACGAGAGCGCGGTCCCGCTTCTGCTCGGCCTGGGCGTACGCAAGCTCAGTGTCGTACCGACCGCCATCCCGATGGTCAAACAGGCCGTGAGACAGGTCGACGTGGCCGCCGCGGCCAAGCTCGCTCGCAAGGCACTGACCGCCTCCAGCGCGGAGGAGGTGCGGGCGCTCGTCACCTCCGCCACCGGGCACGGTCCCGCTTGAGTCCGATAACAGCCTCGCGGGAGATACGGCGGGCCGCCGCAGGTTGTCAGGTGTCGTACCGGTAGAGGTCGTACTGCTTCATCAAACCCACAAGACTTTTCGTGTACGTGGGGCTCGTGGCGTACCCGGCTTTGTGGATCTCCGCTGCGAACCGGTCCGGATCCTTGCTGTACCGGAACGCGTTGGCGTACCGGCGGTTCGCCCGCAGGAACCGGCCGTGGTCGGCGAACGAGTCGCTGACCGTGCGGTAGACCCGGAAGTCCGCGTACTCGGGGTGGCACCCGGTCGAGTCGCACTCGGTGGTGCGGTAGCTGTGGCAGCCGATCGCGATCGGGCCCGGATCGCCGAAGCACTTGATCCCGAAGTAGTTGTTGTCGTTGCTGGCCAGCCCGCTGCGGCCCCAGCCCGACTCCAGGATCGCCTGCGCCATGGTCACCGACGCGGGTACGCCGTACTCCCGCATCCCGCGCTGCGCCGGCGCCGCGGTCCGGCGCAGGAACCCGGCCTTGTCCACTGCGGCGTTCGGGTCGCCGCCCGGTCCGGGCGCGGGACAGCGTGCCACGGAGACCCGCCGGGAGACGTACGCGTCAGACACGTACCGCCCGTCCGGCAGCCGGTCCCACGCGGCCGTCGTACGCACGGCGCCACGGATCTTCTGCCCGGTCACCTGGCAGGAGAGCGTGATCCGCCGTCCGTCCGGAATCGTGGCCACCCGCGCATGGCTCGTCGACGCACCACTCCGTACGTTGAGCGGCCCACCACCGGTCCGTGCGGTCGCCCCGTATCCCGCGGCGTACGC
This sequence comes from Micromonosporaceae bacterium, assembly GCA_035695905.1. Taxonomy (GTDB): domain Bacteria; phylum Actinomycetota; class Actinomycetes; order Mycobacteriales; family Micromonosporaceae; genus EFPC-2. Next base: position 1,959 of record DASRRF010000180.1, read on the forward strand.
CGGCTCGGCGACGGCACCGGCGCCGACGACCGACGCGAGCATCGACAGCAGCAGGATCGGCAACTGGAGTCTGGGGTGCATGGTTCTCCCTGAGTGGACCGGACATGACGGGCGGATGTCGCCGGTTCCCAGACTTGCCGGCTCGGCGTTCACTCCGGGTGCCCGCCGGTGGCCGTACGGGTGCAACCTCCGCGCCTCCGCCGCCACTAGAGTGGGCGGATGGGACAGCTGGTAACCGAGCGCCTGGTGCTGCGGCCCTGGCAGATCGAGGACGCCGACGAGGCGCTCGGCATCTACGGCGACTCCGGCATCGCGCAGTGGCTGAGTCCGGCCATGGACCGGGTCCCGGACGTCGACGCCATGCGGCTGGTGCTGCAGCAGTGGCTCGGCGAGGACGCCCGGCTGACCTCACCGGCAGGCCGCTGGGCGATCGAGCTGCGAGAGGATCAGCGCCTCATCGGCGGCGCGGTCCTGCTGCCGCTTCCTCCCCGCGGGGAGGACCTGGAGATGGGGTGGCAGCTTCACCCCAAAGCCTGGGGACGCGGGTACGCCACCGAGGCCGGCCGTGCGCTGGCCCGGTGGGCCTTCGACGAGGGGTTCGACGAAGTCCTCGCCGTGGCCCGGCCGGCCAACGTCCGCGCCGAGGCGACCGCCCGCCGGATCGGCATGGAGTGGGTCGGCGAAACGGAGAAGTACTACGACATGCGGCTTCGGGTGTTCCGACTTCGCCCCGGCGACTTCGACGCACAGCCGCAAACCAGCTGACACGCCGATGAGAGGAAGCGGGCAGCGTTGGGCTCCAATTTTCAGACCATCGCCGATGTGGAGGCCACCGCCGAAGAGGCGGACGAACTCGCCGACGCGCTGCTGGTCTGGCTGATCGAGACCGGTGTGGTGCCCTCGGCCGACTGCGTGTCCCGCACCGAGGTCACTACCGAGGGCCTGGAGATCGTCACCGGCAGAAACGTCTTCTACTCCCTGACCGGCGACTGGTGGGTGACCTGTCCACACTGTGCCTGGTCGACCGACCCGGAGGACACCCGGATCGGTGATTCTGTCGGCGCCTTGCAGGACCTGCAGGACACCATCAGCGGGTGGCACGCCGGCGGTTCGGATCAGGTGAGCTGCCCGAACTGCCGCCGGGATGT
>DASRRF010000181.1:0-3508 GCA_035695905.1 Micromonosporaceae bacterium
CTTGAGGCGGCGCAGAACGCGCGGGCCGAGCTGGATCGCCGGGTCGATGACCTGATCTACGCGTACAGCCAGCTACCCGAGGCGCCGGCCTGGTTCCGGTACGGGCTCGGGTACCCGCCGGACCGGGAGAACTACGCCAGCTGGCTCACCGAGGCCCGGGCCGCCATCGCACACCGCCGCCGGTACGGCGTGGACCACCCGTTGATGCCCCGGGGCTGATCCGCGCCGGATGGCAGTATGCAGAATGCAAGACGGGCACCACGCGGCCGGATGCCACGGGTGCCCGTTTTCGAGCTGTCAGATATTGAATTCGCCGTCCTTTACTCCGCCTACGAATGCGTCCCATTCGGCGGGCGTGAAGATCAGTGCGGGGCCGTCGGGCCGCTTTGAGTCGCGCACGGCAATTGCCCCGCCGTCCACGAATGCAACCTCGACGCAGTTGTCGCAATTGGGGCCGCTCCGAGTGCTCTTGCGCCACTGAGCGCGACTCAGATCCACCCGATACCCCTTGATCTCGATTTCCACAACGGCTCCTTTGCCAACTTGGCGATGAGAGAGACGGACTCCTCCGGACGGAGGGCCGCCGCGCGGATATGGTCGAAAATAAAGTGGTACTTCCGCAGCTCTTCAGTCTTCTCCAAAAAGAGGCCGCCCGTGGCGTTTTCCGCAAATACGACGTCGGTATCGGCCATCTCGGGGAAGTTCAGAATTGCGAATGTGCCATCCATACCCGCGTGCGCACCCGCCTCGAAGGGTAGGACTTGTACGGTCACGTGTGGCAGCTCTGCCGCCTCCACGAGGTGTTCCAGTTGGCGCCGCATGACCGCGTCGCCCCCTACCGGGCGGCTTACGACGGCTTCGTCGAGCACCACCCAGAAGCTCACTGGATCGTCCTGATTCAGCAACGATTGTCGCTGCATTCGGACACGCACTCGCCGCTCGACCTCATCGATGTTGATGTCCGGCCGCGCGGCCCGAATCATGGCCCGCGCGTACTCCTCGGTCTGCAATAACCCGGGGACTACCTGTTGCTCGTACGCGCGAATTGCGTGGGCTTCTGTCTCCAATCCGACATAGGCGCCCGTGAGTACCGCGGTGTACGGATGCCACCAGCCCTTCTGACGGGCATCCCGGGCAATCTGCACCAGCTCGTCGCCCTCCGGCCCCAACACGTTATAAAGCACCAACATGTCGCGTACGTCGCGCGGCGTGGCACCGGTATGCCCCGTCTCAATACGAGAAATCTTCGACGAAGAGCATTCCAGGCGATCGGCGACGTATTCGATGGTGACGCCGGCGGCCTCACGGTAGCGCCGGAGCTCGACACCGAGCCGGCGGCGCCGGACGGTCGGGCTGCGTCGCTCGGTCACGGTCACCTCCGCGGCTCACAGCGAATGCGGTCGTCACTCGGACGAGGGAATGACTGCTTCCGACCTACCCGTTCGGGCCGAAAACAATGCCGGATCAACAGAGACTCGTTCGGAGCCCTGCCGCCGGCAAACTGGTGCGAATGCATGCGTGCCTGGGCGAACGTACCCGTTCACAGAGACGGGTCTTAGTTTGCCGCTGGACGGGCCGGACATCAAGTCACCAAACGCACCGGAACGGCCATGCGCACAGACTAATCTGCAACTTGCATTGATCACGATTGTGGTGCACTCTGTCCGTATGGCCGAGGTCACTCTATGTTGGCGCTGAGTCCGGCAAACAGGGTGCCTTGAGCACAGACGCGACTGACGACCGCACCAACCCGCTCATCGGCTCGATTCGCCTAGCGATTCGGGTACCGGACGGCGTCGTTGGGGCGAGCCGGTTGCGCCTGCGAAACCATGGAAGCGCTCGGCGGTGAACTCCCCGGCACCGTACGCGGACAGGAGCTGCGATAGCCGGACGAGACCGCAGAGTTCGAGGACGTTGGTTGGGCTGACGGCGCCGGCACAGACCTGTTCACTCGGGCGCAGGATGTCCGGCCAACGTCCGCGGGGGTACGCGGGTTAGGCGATCGGCATCAAGCTAGCAAGTCAGGGCACACTGGTATGAACCGGCCTGACCTGACAGCGGACAGGAGTCGAGGGTGTTACCACGGTCTGGCGACGTCCTTCGCGTCACCCGCGCGGCGAGCGTGCAGTTCATCGAGCCCCTGCTCTTTCGGGTGATCCGGGTACACGACTGGCCGACGTACAGCGGCTGGGTGTGGCTCGACGGGTACGAGCTCAACGGCGCGGGCGACGCGGTCGAGCGCCGATCGATCTTTGTACAGCTGGCCGGGTTGCAGGCCGCCAACGTCGGCCCGTGGGCACACCCCGAACTCAGCCCGGCCGCCCGGCGCGGTCCCGCTGTCGCGGCCCGCCCCGGTCCGCGCAACCAGATGCGGCACACCGCCAGGTAACCGGCCCATCTGGCCGATTAGTCAGACCTCCGGCGCGGTAGGCGCTTAGGATTCAGAGCACCCCTAACGACGTTGGTTGCCCCGCAGGCGGCCCGGACCCCAGGGAACTGGGGGACGATGCCATGCTCAACCAGGGCAGGCCCGGTCAGGGCTCACGGTGGGTGCTTCTTCTCGCGCTCGTAATCTGCTCGGGGTACGCCGTGACTCCCGCGTACGCCCGGCCGGCACCGGCGACTCCCACGCCCGCCGCAACGGAGCCGGCCAGCCCACCGCCAGCCCCGCAGAGCGCGCCGCCGCGGGCCACTTCCACCCCTGCCGCGGGCGCGGCCGGCACAGCGAACCGGCACACCCGGTCGGTCAGCCGGCGGCCGGCGGTGACGCCCGGGTTGCCGGAGGCCGCGGCGGTCAACGGGGCACTCGATCCGCTGGAGGCCGCCGAGGCCGAACCGGAGAACGCGGCTCCGCCCGTACCCCCGCGATCTCTTGGGCCGCCGGTGAGTGAGCCGGGCAGCCAGGCCGACCCGCCACTTGATGGGCAGCAGGCAATCGCTCCGGCGTTGTCCCTCGAATCCGACTTCAGCCGGTCGCTGGTCTACTCCGGCGGGCTGGCGCTCGCCATCGCGTTCCTCGGCCTCGTCATGATCAGCTGGCGGCGCCGCCAATGGTGAGCGCCCGCCAGACGAAACGGCGCGCGCGGGAGACACTGTGGACGATCGCGCTGCTGGCCGTGCTGATCGCCGGCGGGGTGGCGCTTACCCGGTGGCTCGACGCCCGGCGCGAGTCCGCCGTGCCCACACCGACCGCGACCAGCACCGTGCCGGCCGGCGCCGAGCAGGTCACCGTCGGGTTCGCGCGGGACGGGGACACGCTGGACGCGGTTGCCGGTACGGACCGGGTGCAGCTGCGCCTGCTCGGCATCGACGCACCCGAGATGCACGGCGCGGACGGCCAACCACAGTGCTACGCCCGCGAGGCGTACGAGGAGTTGCGCCGTCTGGCCCCGAACGGCGCCCGGCTCTGGGTGCTCGACGACGTCCAGCGGCTCGACCCGTACCAGCGGATCCTGGTCTATGCCTGGACCACCGACGGCCGGTTCGTGAACGCGGAGCTGGCCCGCGG
>DASRRF010000182.1:0-2545 GCA_035695905.1 Micromonosporaceae bacterium
GGAAACAGTCTTTTGATGTTGCCCGGCAACGCATCGGCTCTTAGTAGGGCCTCGCGGGCGGCCATCCAGTTGCGGTTGCCCCGGATCGTATTGATCTCGCCGTTGTGCGCGATGAACCGGTACGGGTGGGCCAGTGGCCAGGACGGGAACGTGTTCGTGGAGAACCGCGAGTGCACCAGCGCGATCGCGCTGCGCACCCGCTCGTCGCGCAGGTCCGGGAAGAAGCCGGCGAGCTGGTCCGGCGTCAGCATGCCCTTGTAGACCATCGTCCGGCCGGACAGCGACGGGAAGTACGCCGGCACACCGCGCTCGCGGGTCTCCCGCTCCACCTGCTTGCGTACGCAGAACGCGACCCGATCCAGCTCCAGCCCGGCCAGCGGGGCGCCGGTGGACAGGTCGCTGGCGGCCAGGAACACCTGGCGGATGTGCGGGCGGGCGGCGCTCGCGGTGGTACCCAAGCCGTACGGGTCGACCGGTACGTCCCGCCAGCCGAGCACCTCCGCGCCCTCGACCAGCGCGTACTTGCCCAGTACGGTCTCCGCCCGGGCCTGGTCCGCGCCGTTGGTAGGCAGGAACACCAGGCCGGTGGCGTACTGCCCGGCCGGCGGCAGCGGGAAGTCCACCACGTCGCGCAGGAACCCGTCCGGCACCTGCAGCAGGATCCCCGCGCCGTCGCCGGTGTCCGGCTCGGCGCCGCGCGCCCCGCGATGGTCCAGCCGGGACAGCGCGAGCAGCCCCTTCGCCACGATGTCGTGCGTGGGCCGGCCGTGGGTATCCGCGACGAAGGCCACCCCGCAGGAGTCGTGCTCGAATTCGGGGTCGTACAAGCCGCGCCGCTGAGCCACCGGGCCTCCTCGTCGTCTGCGTCGATCTGGGACGGGACGGCGTCGGCCCTGATGGGTCCCTTGAGTTTACGTGAGGGCGCCTCAATGTCCACCAACGTGATCTTCATTCCACCAGGTGGGACCGGTACTCTCGCGGGATGCCGTTCGCCCGCCTCGACGCTTTCTGCGACGCCGTGCCCCGGGACCGCGCCCGGGCCGAGCGGATCGGTCCGTTCGTACTGTTCCTCCGCAACGGTTCGGGGTGGCCGTTCTACGCCCGGCCCGCGTTGGGCGGCACCGCGCCGCCCGGCGCCGCGGACGTCGAGGCGGTCCGCACGCGGCAGCGGGAGATGGGCGCGCCCGAGGCGTTCGAGTGGTTGCCGCACTGCGTACCCTCGCTCGCCGCAACGATCGAGGCCGCCGGGTTGTCGGTGCTGTACGCGCCGCTGATGGTGCTGGACCACGCGGACCTGCCCGCTCCGATCCTTCCCGCCGGGGTACGGGTACGCCTGCTCGACCCGGACTCGCCGAGCTTCCCCGCCGACTGCGCGGTACGCCGGGCGGTGGCGCAGATCGGCTTCGGCGCGGAGGGAACCGCGCGGGGCACCGCCGGCCCGGCCCAGCGGGACGCGATCCTCGCCCCGCTGCCGGAGGCGGAGCTGGCCGAGGAGGCGTCCCGGGCCCACGCCGGGCTGATCGCCTCCGCGGCGGCCGAATCCACATCGGATGGCGTACTCGCGTCCGGGGTACTACAGCGGGTCGGCGACGTCGCCGAGGTGGTCGGGGTAGCCACCCTGCCGGCCGCGCGCCGGCGGGGGCTCGGCGCGGCGGTCACCGCGGTGCTCGCCGAGCACGCCCGGCAGGCCGGTGTGGACCTGGTGTTCCTGGCCGCCGGCAGCGAGGAGATCGCCCGGGTGTACGCCCGGGTCGGCTTCCGCCGGATCGGCACCACCTGCATTGCCGAGCCCTAACCGCCCACTCCGGGCCGCCCGCCCGCCCCGGGCCGCCGCCCCGCCCGCCCCGGGCATCCGCAAGATCAACTCAGTGTCGGGGACATTGCTGCTATTCGCCCCATGATCACAGCAGGTTCCCCGACATTGAGCTGATCTCGGGGCGCGAGCTATCGGATAACCGGACTTTTCGGAAATAGGATGAACATCGTTGTTAAGCTCCGCTTCGAGGGGCTCTGAGGAGCGTTCATGACGGAATAGGCGGGGCGGTAGCGCCCGGACCTAAGCCACGAGGAGGGGCGATGTCCGACATTTTGGCCGTGGACATCGGTGACACGGTGAACAATACGGTCGACAATGCAGTCAGCATCGGCGTGAAGCTGATCGTGTTCGCGGTCATCCTGCTGGTGGGCTGGCTGATCTCCAAGGCGCTGTACCGGCTTGCCGATCGGCTTCTGGACCGGGTCGGCTTCAACCGGCTGGCCGACCGCAGCGGGCTGCGTCGATGGACCGGGCAGTACCGGCCATCCGACCTGCTCGCCAAGATCATCTACTACGGCCTGTTGCTGTTCACCCTGCAGCTGGCCTTCAGCGTGTTCGGCACCAACCCGGTGAGCAGCCTGCTCAACTCGATCGTGGCCTGGCTGCCGAAGCTGCTGATCGCCTGCGTGATCGTGGTGGTCGCCGCGGCCATCGCCGGCGCGGTGTACGACGTGATCCACAACGCACTCGGCGCGCTGTCGTACGGCCGGATGCTGGCCAGGATCACCC
>DASRRF010000183.1:0-2187 GCA_035695905.1 Micromonosporaceae bacterium
GGTGCGGGTGCTGGAGGAGACCGGGTTGTTGCCGCACCTGAACCCGGGGGTGATGTCGTGGGAGGAGATGACCCGGCTCAAGCCGGTCTCGCCGTCGATGGGGATGATGCTGGAGACCACCTCGACGCGGTTGTTCACCGAGAAGGGTGGGGCGCACTTCGGGTCGCCGGACAAGGACCCGGCGGTGCGGTTGCGGGTGCTGGAGGACGCCGGTCGGCTCTCGATCCCGTTCACCTCGGGGTTGTTGGTGGGGATCGGGGAGTCGCTGGCCGAACGGGCCGAGACGGTCTTCGCGTTGCGGGCGGTGGCGCGGCGGTATGGCGGGTTGCAGGAGGTGATCGTGCAGAACTTCCGGGCCAAGCCGGACACCGCGATGCGGCACGCCGGTGATCTGGGGTTGGCGGAGTACCGGGCGGCGATCGCGGTGACCCGGATCGTGCTGGGGCCGCGGATGCGGGTGCAGGCGCCGCCGAACCTGGTCTCGCTGGCCGAGTGCACGGCGCTGCTGGCCGCGGGGGTCGACGACTGGGGTGGGGTGTCCCCGCTGACCCCGGACCATGTGAACCCGGAGCGGCCGTGGCCCTCGCTGGAGCGGTTGCGGTCGGTGACCGCCGGGTCCGGGTTCGAGCTGCAGGCGCGGTTGACGGTGCATCCGGAGTACGTGGTGGGGGCCTTCGAGCGGGGTGAGCCGTGGCTGGACCCGCGGGTGGCCGGCCATGTCGCTGCGCTCGCGGTCGGCAGTGGGTCGCACGCCCGGTCCGCCGACGGTTCGGCTGCGGACGGCTCCCGCGCCGGCGGGCCGCATGCGGGCCTGGCGCGCCCCGGCGTACGCCCGCAGGGGCTGCCGTGGCAGGAGCCCGACGGTGGTTTCGCCAACGTGGGCAGCGGATCCGTGCTGTCCGGGACCGGTCGGACCGATCTGCACGCCGCGATCGACACCGAGGGCCGCACCCACGACCGCCGGGCGGACTTCGAGACCGTCTACGGCGACTGGGACGCCCTGCGCGCCGACGCGCAATCCGGGGTAGTTCGTGACGATCCGCTGGTCGAAACGCCGAAGTCACCAGCGAAACGTCACGAACTAGCCCACCACGGCGCGGGGTGGGCCGCGCTGGCCGCCGCCGAGCGCGATCCGGCGGGGCTGACCGATGAGCAGGCGCTGGCGTTGATCACCGCCGAGGGCGAGCTGCTGGCCAGGGTGTGCGAGCTGGCCGACCACCTGCGCGCCGAGACCGTCGGCGAGGCGGTGACCTACGTGGTGAACCGGAACATCAACTTCACCAACGTCTGCTACGTGGGCTGCCGGTTCTGCGCGTTCGCCCAGCGCCGCACCGACGCCGACGCGTACTCGCTGTCCCTGTCCCAGGTCGCCGACCGGGCCGAGGAGGCCTGGCAGCTGGGCGCCACCGAGGTGTGCATGCAGGGCGGGATCGACCCCGAGCTGCCCGGCACCGCCTACTTCGACCTGGTCCAGGCCGTGAAACAGCGTGTGCCGGGCATGCATGTGCACGCGTTCTCCCCGATGGAGATCGTCAACGGCGCCTCCCGTACCGGGCTGTCGTTCGCCGACTTCCTGACCCGGGCCCGCGAGGCCGGCCTGGACACCATCCCCGGCACCGCCGCGGAGATCCTCGACGACGAGGTCCGCTGGATCCTGACCAAGGGCAAGCTGCCCGCGGCCACCTGGGTCGAGGTGGTCTCCACCGCGCACCGGGTCGGGCTGCGGTCGTCCGCGACGATGATGTACGGCCACGTCGACCACCCCCGGCACTGGGTCGCCCACCTGCGGGTGATCGCCCGCATCCAGGATCAGACCGGCGGGTTCACCGAGTTCGTGCCCCTGCCGTTCGTGCACACCTCCGCCCCGATCTACCTCGCCGGCGTCGCCCGCCCCGGCCCTACCCTGCGCGACAACCTCGCCGTCCACGCGATGGCCCGGATCCTGCTGCACGGCCGGATCCCCAACATCCAGACCTCCTGGGTCAAGCTCGGACTCGACGGCACGCGCGCCATGCTCAACGCCGGCGCCAACGACGTCGGCGGCACGCTCATGGAGGAGACCATCTCCCGGATGGCCGGCTCCGAACACGGCTCCGCCAAGACCGTCGAAGAGCTCCGCGAGATCGGCTCCGGCATCGGACGCCCCGTCCGCGAACGCACCACCACGTACTCCACGAAACCGACATT
>DASRRF010000184.1:0-6196 GCA_035695905.1 Micromonosporaceae bacterium
ACTTGCTGAGAGTTGCGGCGGAGGGCGGGCTCGCGGCGGACTGGTCCTCGATGAAGCCGGGCCGGGCCACCGCGAGGCCGGCGAACGTCTGGACCACGGCAACCCCGATCAGCAGCCCGAGCGGGGCGGTCCACCCGCCGGTCAGGTCGTAGAGCACGCCGACCGCGAGCGGGCCGAGCGCCGCGATCAGGTAGCCCCAGCTCTGCGCGAACGCAGACAGCGCGACCGTGCCGCCCGCGGTCCGGGCGCGCATCCCGATCAACGTGAGTACCAGCGGGAACGCGGCCTGCCCGATGGCCAGCACGATCACCCAGAGCAGCGCGCCACCGTGCGGCGCCACCGCGAGGCCGAGGTACGCGACGATCAGAGCGCCGCCGAGCACCACCACCAGCCCGCGTTGATCGGTACGGCGGCTGGCCAGGGTGGGCATGAGCAAGGCGATGGGCACCCCGACCGCGGTCACCCCGGCGAGCAACAGTCCGGCCGTCTGCGCGGAGAACCCGGCGTCCCGGTAGAGCTGCGCGAGCCAGCCCATTACCGCGTACCCGCTCAGCGACTGGGTGCCGAAGTACAGCGCCATCATCCAGCCGATCTTGGTACGGGCCGGATACACCCGCACGCCTCCAGCATGAGCCCCGGGTGACCGGGCGGCCGGCCCGCGATCGGCCGCGGCCCGTCCCAGCCACGGGATCATCGCCACCGCGGCGAGCAGCGCCCACACCGCCAGGCCCGCACGCCACGACCCAAAAGCATGTGCCACGGGTACGGACACAGCCGCGGCCAGCGCCGTGCCGAATATGAGCGTCATCGTGTACACGCCGGTGATCAGGCCGGCCCGGCTCGGGAACAACCGGCGGACGTACGCCGGGAGCAGCACGTTCGCCACCGCGATCCCGGACAACGCGAACGCGCTGGTGACCAGGAACACCACGGCCGAGTCGGTGAACGCGCGGAGCAGCTGGCCCGCGGCGAGTACCCCCATCGCGGCCAGGAACAGCGTCCGGGCGCTGAACCGCCGGGCCAGCCGCGGAGTCAGCGCGCCGAACGCGGCGAAGCTGAGCGCCGGCAACATGGTGACCACGCCGGCCAGCGCGCCACCCAGGTGCAGGCCGCGCTCGACCTCGCCGAGCAGCGCGCCGAGGCTGGTCACCGCGGCTCGCAGGTTCACCGCGACCAGCACCACACCGAGCAGCACCAAGGCCCCGGCCGATGCGCCGGCCCGGCCAGCCAGCGCGGGTACCGGCGGCGCCGGTTGCTCCAACGGGCGTGGCGAGGCGCGGACAGACATCGTCCTATCGTAGAATCATGGGACGAATTGCGGTACTCGTACCGGGGAGATGTCGGCCATGCCACTGCGCTCAGCGGACCGGACCACCCTGGTGCTGGGCGTGATCGACCAGCTCCAGGAGCAGGTCACCTCCGGTGAGTGGCCGGTCGGCAGCCGGATCCCGACCGAGCCGCAGCTCGTCGCCGCGCTCGGAGTGAGCCGCAACACCATCCGCGAGGCGGTGCGCGCCCTAGTCCACGCCGGCCTACTGGAGAGCCGGCAGGGTTCCGGGACGTACGTGCGCTCCGCCACCGAACTCACCGGCGCGGTAGCTCGGCGGATCGCCAGCGCCCGGGTCGCCGAGGTGCTCGAGGTCCGCCGGGCGCTGGAGGTCGCCGCCGCCCAACTCGCGGCGGTGCGCCGTACCCCCGAAGACGTGATCGCCCTCGACGGCGCGCTGGTTACCCGCGAGGCTGCCTGGCGCTCGGGCGATGTGACGGCGTTCATCGAGGCGGACGCCGCGCTGCACGGCGCGGTCGTGTCGGCCGCGCACAACGGCGTGCTGGCCGAGCTGTACGCGGACTTCGGCAGCGCGCTGCGGGCCAGCCTCACCGACGCGGTCGGCGAGGAGTTGACCGCGGATCGCTATGTCGGACACTCCGAGCTGGTCGCCGCGATCCGGGCCGGAGACGCGAAACGCGCCGGCTACGAGGCCGGCGCGTTCCTGCCATCCACGATCAGTAACGGTAGAGATCCGGCTTGAACGGACCCTCCACGGGTACGCCGAGATAAGCCGCCTGCTCCTTGCTCAGCTCGGTGAGCTTGACGCCGAGCGCGGCTAGGTGCAGCCGGGCCACCTTCTCGTCCAGGTGCTTCGGCAGCGTGTAGACGCCGAGCGGGTACTGGTCGGTCTTGGTGAACAGCTCGATCTGCGCGATCACCTGGTTGGTGAAGCTGTTCGACATGACGAAGCTCGGGTGGCCGGTGGCGTTGCCGAGGTTCAGCAGCCGGCCCTCGGACAGCACGATGATCGTGTGACCGTCCTGGAACACCCACTCGTCGACCTGCGGCTTGACGTTCACCCGCTGGATGCCGGGCAGCTTGGCCAGGCCGGCCATATCGATCTCGTTGTCGAAGTGGCCGATGTTGCCGACGATCGCCTGGTGCTTCATCTTCGCCATGTGCTCGGCGGTGATCACGTTCTTGCAGCCGGTCGCCGTGACGAAGATGTCCGCAGTGGACACCACATCGTCCACAGTGGTCACCTGGTAGCCGTCCATCGCGGCCTGCAGCGCGCAGATCGGGTCGACCTCGGTCACGATGACCCGGGCGCCCTGCCCGCGCAGCGACTCCGCGCAGCCCTTGCCGACGTCGCCGTACCCGCAGACGACCGCGACCTTGCCGCCGATCAGTACGTCGGTGGCGCGGTTGATGCCGTCGATCAGCGAATGGCGGCAGCCGTACTTGTTGTCGAACTTGGACTTGGTGACCGAGTCGTTCACGTTGATCGCCGGGAACAGCAGCGTGCCGACGGCCTGCATCTCGTAGAGCCGGTGCACGCCGGTGGTGGTCTCCTCGGTCACGCCCTTCAACCCGGCGGCCACCCGGGTCCAGCGCCGGTTGTCCGCGGCGAGCGAGCGCTGCAGCACACCCAGGATCACCGCGTACTCCTCGGAGTCGGCGCTGTCCGGTGCCGGTACGGCACCCAAGCCCTCGAACTCGGCGCCCTTGTGGACCAGCAGGGTGGCGTCCCCGCCGTCGTCCAGGATCATGTTCGGGCCGTTGCCATCGGGCCACAGCAGGACCTGCTCGGTGCACCACCAGTACTCTTCGAGCGTCTCGCCCTTCCAGGCGTAGACCGGTACGCCGGCCGGTGCCTCGGGGGTACCGTTCGGGCCGACGACGGCGGCGGCGGCCGCGTGGTCCTGGGTCGAGAAGATGTTGCAGCTCGCCCAGCGCACTCGGGCGCCGAGCGCGACGAGCGTCTCGATCAGCACCGCGGTCTGGATGGTCATGTGCAGCGAGCCGGCGATCCGCGCCCCGCGCAGCGGCTGGGTCGCCGCGTACTCCCGGCGCACCGCCATCAGGCCCGGCATCTCGTGCTCGGCGAGCTGGATCTCCTTGCGGCCGAACGCGGCGAGCGACAGGTCGGCGACCTTGAAGTCACCCTCGGCCACGCTGCTCGGGCGGCGGGCCGCATCGTTGTCGCTGTGTGGCGTAAGGGTGCTGGTCATGCGATCTCCTGTCGTCCGAAAGGGCGACCATTACCTTACGCGGCGGCGTACCCGGGCGGACTGGGGTGGTTGCCGGGTGTGTTCCCGCCAACGGCCGGCGGGGCAGATTTCCGCCGGACAGCGCACGGGGTGGTTGGAATCTCTCCAACCACCCCGTGCATCCCCCCGGTTTGGTTCCCCCGCGCGTGGCTCGGACCTTCGTCGCGATGACGCTGCGTGGTTGAAGAGTGACACTGCGCAGCGTGCAGCGTCAAGGAAAACACGAAAATCAACGGCTTAAGTCCATATATTGGGATTCAATACGGACATACGGAGATCAGCGGTTGAAACCTTCGCGGACATCGCGGCGCGTTCCGGGTCGGATCACCCGGGGCCGTCATAGACGTTGGCCTATGCACCCGAAAACCCGGGCCGCGTATTGGGGTGCATAGGCCAACGTCTATCGATGGGCGCAGTCCTACCCTCAGCGCGCGGAGGCCGCCTGCCGGTCCAGGCCCGGCGTGGCCAGGTAGACCTCGCCGTGGCCGGTGATCGTGAGCGGACCCGCATCCGCCGGGCCGAACGCCCCCTCGCCGGGGCGCAACGTCACCGCGGCGACGCCGTCCTCCACAGTGACCTCGCCGGCCAGGCAGAGCGCTACTCGCGGACCGCGCGCCGCGAGATCCACGGCCGTACCGTCGACGGATACCCGACACAGCGCGAAGTCGTCCACCGGAGCGGGCCACGCGAGCACGCCGGGTGCCACGTCGACAGCGCGGACAACCGGATCGGCCAGCACCTCGAAGCGCAATACCCGCAGCAGCTCGGCGACGTCAACCCGCTTGGCGGTGAACCCGCCGCGCAACACGTTGTCGCTCGCCGCCATGACCTCGACGCCGGTACCCCGGACGTACGTGTGCAGGTTGCCGGCGGGCATCCAGATCGCCTCGCCCGGTGCCAGCCGTACGTGGTTCAGCAACATCGTGACCAGTACCCCGGGGTCGGCCGGATAGCGCCGCGCCAGCTCGCCGATGAGCGCCGAGCCGGATCGACCGGCCACTGTGGACACGGTGTCCGCGAGGGTGTCGGCGGGCCAGGAGAGCAATGTCGTCATCGCGTACCGGAGCCGATCCGCGACCGGACCGGAGCCGGCCAAGCGGACCGCGACCGGATCGAGCGCCGGCAGGTCCACACCGGACAGTGCGCGCGCAGACATCAGCGGATCCCGGAACCCGCACAGCGCCTCGAACTCGCTGACCGCGACGAGCAGCTCGGGTTTATGGTACGGGTCGACGTAGTTCGGATCGGCAGCCGCGTACCCGGTCCGGGCCTGCGTCGCGTCGGGATGCGCCTGCAACGACAGCGGTTGCTCCGCGGCGAGCACCTTCACCAGGTACGGCAGCCGCGGGCCGAACCGGTCCACCACCGCGGGACCGAGCGCCCGGCCCGGATCCCGTGCCACGACATCCGCCAGACTGACTCCGTCCACAGTAGACGGATCGGTGGGGTGGGCGCCGAACCACAACTCCGCCTCCGGCACCGTACTCGGCACCGGGCGACCCTGCAGCTCGGCGATGACCGTACGGGAACCCCAGGCGTACGGCCGGACCACCCCGGACAGCCGGTCCATTTAGGACGGTGCTCGATAGATATCGGGCTCCAGGTAGATGACCCGGGCGATCGGTACGGCGGACCGGATCCGTTGCTCCGCAGCGTCGATCCCACGTGCGATGTCCTGCGCCCGGTCATCGGTGCGTACCGCGATCTTCGCGGCAACCAGCAGCTCCTCCGGACCGAGGTGCAGGGTACGCAGGTGGATGATGCGTTCGATGTCGGGTCCGGCGGTCAGCGCGGCCTCGATCGCCGCCACGTGCTCGGCGGTGGCCGACTCGCCGAGCAGCAGGCTCTTCGTCTCGACCGCGAGTACCACCGCGATGCTCACCAGCAGCAGGCCGATCATCGCGGTGCCGGCCGCGTCCCAGGTGCCGTCGCCGGTAATCAGCGTCAGGCCGACCCCGAACAGCGCGAAGACGAGTCCGAGCAGGGCGCCGAGGTCTTCCAGCAGGATCACCGGCAGCTCGGGAGCCTTGGCGTGCCGGACGAACTCGACCCAGGAGGCCGCGCCGCGCACCGCGTTCGACTCCTTGATGGCGGTACGGAAGGAGAGCGACTCCAGACCGATCGCCACCCCCAGCACGGTCACCGGTACCCACTGCCAGCTCGTGATCGGCTCCGGGTGCTGGAACTTGTGGTACGCCTCATAAAGCGCGAACAGCCCGCCGACACTGAACAGCACCACGGACACGATGAACGCGTAGATGTACCGCTCCCGCCCGTACCCGAAAGGGTGTCTGGGTGTGGCACCGCGCTGCGCACGCCGACCGCCCACCAGGAGCAGCATCTGGTTGCCGGAGTCGGCGCCCGAGTGGATCGCCTCGGCGAGCATCGAGGACGAGCCGGTGAGCAGCCAGGCGATGAACTTCGTGACGGCGATGCCGACGTTGGCAAGCAGCGCGGCGATGATCGCGCGCGTCCCGCCGGACGAACTCACCGTGTTTCCTGGTTCGCTCGCTTGACCGGCGCTTCGGGCGACGTCTTCCCTCGCCTCCCCGAAACCCCGACTTCGTCGGCGGGGCGGCTCAGTCCAGACGCCGCCGCGCCGGCTCGCTCACTCACGTGCTGAGCTCCTTCATCTCGGTGACCGCCGGCACAGCGT
>DASRRF010000185.1:0-4719 GCA_035695905.1 Micromonosporaceae bacterium
AGTCGATCCGCCCCGGCCGCGGCCGGCGCTGGCGCTCCGCGGCCAGGTACGCCCAGTCCATGCAGTAGTAGAGGTCCAGCATGGCGGCGGCGTCACGGGGTTCACGGACCGCGGCGAGGGTACGGGAGCGCCACTGCCCGAAGGTCTCGCCGGCCGGTAGGTCCGGGAACAGGTCGACCAGCCGGTCGTCCGGTGGGCTCACCGGATCCAGCCGCTTGACCAGCCCGAGTATCCAGGCCAGCGCGAACAGCGCCTCCAGGTGCAATGCGAAGGAACGATGATCACCCTTGCCGGCGACCACGAAGTGCCACTCCGGCGGGGTCACGAAGTCCACCAGATGGCAGCCGAGCAGCCAGCTCATCGCCAGCTCCTGCGGCATGCCGAAGCACCTGGCGAGCACCACGTTGAGGATCGCGGCCCGGGACTCGATCTCGTTGGTCGGCCGCAGGTCCACCTCGTCGCCACGCTCCCAGACCAGCGGGAACGTCGCCGGAGGCAGGGGCAGGCCAAACCGGCGCAGCTCGTCCAGGCTCTCCGCGCGGGTGGCGGCCGGGTCGGGGGCGAGTACGGTCACGGACCGTCCATCCAGCTCATCGTTGCGTGTTGGGGTACTGGGCGGAGCCTAACTATCACTCTTCCCGGTTGGCCAGTTGCGGGCTGAAGGCCGGTAGGCAGATTGCCACGTATTCGGCGCCTTCGTCATCCGGGGTGGTATATCGGACCCGCTCACCGGCCCGGCTGACCACCGCCTGTCCGGCCCGCACGTCGAGCACGCCGCCGGGGTGCTCGATCCGTACCCGCCCGCGCAGCACGAGCGTGATCTCGTCGAAGTCCGGCGCCTGGGCCGGCTCCTCCCAGCCACCCGGTGCCACCATGTGCGCCACCGAGACCGCCGCCTCGCCGGTGTTCACCCGGCCCACGTACTCCTCGATGACCTTGCCACCGGGCACCGGGATCCGGGTCGGTGCGGGGATCAGCTCTGCCATCAGTCAATCCTCTCAAGCACCAGCGGGGTCGGGGCGGGCGCGGCGTCGGCGATCACGAACGCGCCGCCGGCCGCCGCCAGCGCCGCGGGGATCCGTGCCGCCTCGTCGGTACGTAGTTCGCAAAGCACCTCGCCGGCGCGCACCCGGTCCCCCGGCGAGCGATGCAGCAGTACCCCGGCCGCGGCGGAGACCGGGTCCTCCTTGCGGGCCCGGCCGGCGCCGAGCCGCCACGCCGCCACCCCGACGCCGTACGCGTCCACTGTGGACAGGTAGCCGGCGCGTCCGGCGCGGACGTACTCGACCTCGGCCGCGGTGGCCAGCGGGGCGTCCGGATCCCCGCCCTGCGCCCGGATCATCGCGCGCCAGGCGTCCATCGCCCGGCCATCCGTGAGCGCGACGCCTGCGTCGACATCGGAGAGTCCGGCCGACGCGAGCATCTCCCGGGCCAGCGCGAGGGTCAGCTCGACCACATCCGGTGGCCCGCCGCCGGCAAGCACCTCCAGCGCCTCGGTCACCTCGACCGCGTTGCCGACCGCCCGGCCCAGCGGCGTGGACATGCCGGTGAGCAGGGCCACCGTCCGTACGCCGTGCGCCCGGCCCAGATCCACCATGGTACGTGCCAGCGCGCGGGCGTCCACAATGGACTTCATGAACGCGCCGGTGCCCACCTTCACGTCGAGCACGAGTGCGCTGGTACCCTCGGCGATCTTCTTACTCATGATCGAGCTGGCGATGAGCGGGATCGCCTCGACCGTTCCGGTGACATCGCGCAGCGCGTAGAGCTTGCGATCCGCGGGCGCCAGCCCTTCGCCCGCCGCGCAGATCACCGCGCCGACGGTACGCAGCTGGGCCAGGAACTCCTCATTGGACAGTGCGGCCCGCCAGCCGGGAACCGACTCGAGCTTGTCCAGCGTCCCGCCGGTGTGCCCGAGCCCGCGGCCGGACAGCTGCGGTACGGCGGCGCCACACGCGGCGACCAGCGGAGTCAGCGGCAGGGTTATCTTGTCGCCGACCCCGCCGGTGGAGTGTTTGTCCACAGTGGGCCTTTCCACAGTGGACAGATCCAGCCGCTCGCCGCTGGCAATCATCGCGGCGGTCCACCGGGCGATCTCCCGCGGCGCCATCCCGCGCAGCAGGATCGCCATCGCCAGCGCGGACATCTGCTCGTCGGCGACCGTACCCCGGGTGTACCCGTCGACCACCCAGTCGATCTGAGCGCCGGACAGCTCGCCGCCGTCCCGTTTGGTACGGATCACCTCGATGGCGTCCACGGTCAGCGTTCTACCTTGGTGTAGAACTCGAAGGCGTACGGCAGCAGCTCGGCCATCCGCCGCGGCGCGCCGGGCGCGTCGACCAGGCACTCGGGGCCACCGTGTTCCCAGAGCAGCTGGCGGCACCGGCCGCACGGCATCAGCGGCTTCCCGGCACCGTCCACACAAGACAGTGCAACGAGCCGCCCGCCGCCGCCGGCCTGCAGCGCGGAGACCACCCCGCACTCGGCACACAGGCCGAGCCCGTACGACGCGTTCTCGACATTGCAGGCGACCACGATCCGGCCGTCGTCGACCAGCCCGGCGGCACCGACCGGGAACGTGGAGTACGGCGCGTACGCCCGCCGCATCACCTCGGTCGCGGCGGTGCGCAGCGCGGGCCAGTCGACCGCCAGCGGCGGGTCGATCACTACTCGCCCCGCCGGTAGCGCACCCCGTCGGCGGCCGGCGGCCGCAGCCGCTGCGCCGCGAGGGCGAGCACGACGAGCGTGGTCAGGTACGGCGCGGCCTGCACGAACTCCTCCGGCACGGTGTCCGTGGACAGGAACCAGATCAGCACGAGTACGCCGGCGCCGAGCGTGATGCCGCCGGCGATCAGGCGGCCCCGGACGAGCTGCCAGACCGCGACCGCGGCCAGCAGCACCGCGATGAGCAGCAGCAGCGCGTGTACGGACTGCCCGCCGCCGCGTTGCTGCAGCGCGTCGGTGTAGCCGAAGAGCACCGCGCCCGAGGCGAGCCCGCCGGGCCGCCAGTTACCGAAGATCATTGCCGCCAGGCCGATGAAGCCGCGGCCGCCGGTCTGCGACTCCCGGTAGATGTTCGACGCGACCATGGACAGGAACGCGCCGCCGAGCCCGGCCAGCCCGCCGGAGATGACCACCGCGATGTACTTGTACCGGTACACGTTCACCCCGAGCGACTCGGCGGCCTGCGGGTTCTCGCCGCACGAGCGCAGCCGCAGGCCGAACGCGGTCCGCCAGAGCAGCCAGAACGTCACCGGTACGAGCAGCACGGCGAGTACGGTCAGCGCGGAGACGTCGGTCAACAGGCCACGCACGATACCGGCCAGGTCGCTGACCAGGAACCAGCCCTTCTTCTCCAGCGAGGACAGCGAGTCTGCCCCGGGTACGGACCAGCGCGGCAGCTCGGGTACGCCCGGCGACTGGGTGATCCCGCCGCCGGCCATGTGCTTGAACGTGAACCCGGACAGGTACCGGGTGACGCCACCGGCGAGGATGGTGATCGCCACGCCGGAGACGATGTGGTCCACCCCGAAGGTGACCGTGGCCACCGCGTGCAGCAGGCCGCCCAGCGCGCCGCCGATCAGCCCGGCGATCACCCCGCCCCACGGCCCGAACGTGATCGAACCCCAGGCCCCGAACCAGGTACCCAGGATCATCATGCCTTCCAGGCCGATGTTGATCACGCCGGATCGCTCGGCCCACAGGCCGCCCAGCCCGGCCAGGCCAATCGGGACGGCGAGCTGCAGCGCCGCGCGTACCGCCCCGGACGATGTGATGTCGTTGGCGCCGGTGGCCAACCGGACCGCGGCCAGCGCGATGACCAGCCCGGCGAAGCCGAGCATGATGGTGGCCGGGGTCAGCCCGCGCTTGGCCACCGGTACCGCTCCGGGGCCGCCCGGCGCTGGAGCGAGAACGGTCTCGGTACTCACTGCGTCTCCTGGTTCGCTCGCTCGTCCAGCGCTTCGGGCGACGTCTTCCCTCGCCGCCCCGAAACCCCGACTGCGTCGGCGGGACGGCTCAGTCCAGCCGCCGCGCCGGCTCGCTCACTCATTGCCGGCCTCCCAGCTCGACGCCGGTCGTGTCGACCTCGACACCCGGACGGGCCGCGATTTCCGCCGGTACCTCGACGGTCACCGCGCGCGCCTCGCCGGTGGCCAGGCCCACCCGGCGCTGCTGCGCCCGGCGGCTGATCCGGTTGGCCAGCTCGTACGCGACGACCACCGCGAGTACGGTGGTGCCCTGCATGATGGCCACGATCTCCTTCGGGATCTGATCCAGGTCGAGGATCTGCGCCGAGCGCTCCAGGAACGACCAGAGCAGCGCGCCGAACGCGATGCCGATCGGGTTGTTGCGGCCCAGCAGCGCGATCGCGATACCGGTGAAACCGACCCCGGCCAGGCTCTCGGTGTAGGCATGCGTCTCGCCGAGCACCTGCGGCATGCCGACCAGGCCGGCCACCGCACCCGAGATGATCATTGTGGTGAGCACCATGCGCTTCGCGTTCACGCCGCTGGCCGTGGCGGCGAACGGGTTCATCCCGGTCGCCCGCAGGTCGTAACCGAACCGGGTACGGTCGATCCCGAACCAGTAGGCGACGCCGACCACGGCGGCGACCACGATGAACCCGAACACCTCGTCGGCGGTACCCGGTACCAGCGGCAGGTCGGGCATCCACGAGCTCTTCGGGATCTGCCGGGTGGACAGCACGTTGCTGCCGGC
>DASRRF010000186.1:0-3998 GCA_035695905.1 Micromonosporaceae bacterium
AACGGAGCCACCACGCCGACCGCACAGACCAGCGGAACCGGCACCACGTTCACCGACACCGGCCGGAACCCGAGCACCACGTACACGTACACGGTGAAGGCGCGCGACGGTGCGGGCAACCTGTCCGGGGCCAGCAACCAGATCTCGGTCACCACGAACCAGGCGCCACCGAGCGCGGGCCGGCGGGTCGCGTACTTCACCCAGTGGGGCATCTACGACCGCGCTTACTTCATCAAGAACGTGGACACCAGCGGCCAGGCGGCGAAGCTGACCCAGATCAACTACGCCTTCGGCAATATCAACGACCAGGGCCGCTGCTTCGAGGCGAACCAGCTCGGCGTGGGTGACGCGTGGGCGGACTACCAGCGCCGGTTCGACGCGAGCCAGACCGTCACCGGCGTGGCGGACAGCTTCAACCAGCCACTGGCCGGCAACTTCAACCAGATCAAGCAGCTCAAGGCGAAGTACCCGAACCTCAAGGTGCTGTTCTCGCTGGGCGGCTGGACCTGGTCGAAGAACTTCTCCATCGCGGCCCGGCCGGAGAACCGCCAGGCATTCGTGTCCAGCTGTATCGAGCTGTTCATCAAGGGCAACCTGCCCTTCATCCAGGGCGAGCCGCAGGGCGGCACCGGCGCCGCAGCCGGCGTCTTCGACGGCTTCGATCTGGACTGGGAGTGGCCGGCCAGCGAGGGCAACACCGGCAACGTGATCAGCCCGGCCGACAAGGCCAACTTCACCGGGCTGGTCCAGGAGTTCCGCAGCCAGCTGAACAGCTACGGATCCTCGGTCGGCAAGCAGTTCATGCTGACCGCGTTCCTGCCCGCGGATCCGGCCAAGATTGACGTCGGCTTCGAGCCGGCCATCTTCAACAGCCTCGACTTCGCCACCGTGCAGGGGTACGACTTCTATGGCACCTGGCAGCCGCAGACCAACCACCAGTCGCAGCTGCACAACCCGGCGGCCAACCCGGCACCGGCGAACCAGCGGTTCTCCGGCGAGATCGCGATCAACAAGTGGCTGTCCATCGGCGCACCCGCAGGCAAGCTGGTGCTCGGCGTACCGGCGTACGGGCGCGGCTGGACCGGCGTGGCGAACGTGAACAACGGGCTCTACCAGAACGGGACGGCCGTACCCATCAAGCAGGGTCTGATGTTCGAGGCCGGGTTCGCCGACTACAAGTTCGTCAAGAACTTCTCCGGTACGGTCTTCCGCGACACGACCAACGGTGCCGTCTGGAAGTACGACGGAACCGAATTCTGGACGTACGACGATCCACAATTGATCCAAGCCAAGGGTTCGTACGTGAAGAGTAATGGGCTCGGTGGGCTCATGATGTGGTCGCTGGATGGGGACGACGGCACGCTCGTGAGCGCCATGCAAACCGGTCTCCAATAGTCATCTCTCCCCAACCACCCACACCGGGGGCCCGGCCTGCCAACGGCCGGGCCCCCACCCTGTTGGCTGGCGCCGCTTCGCGGCGCAGGTTCGCTGGCGGTGGTGGCTGCGGGCGGCGGCGCCGGCCGGCTAGCGTTGACAGACGATGGGTACCGCGCTCGCCGACCACCTCAGATCCCTGCCCGACGACGGGCTGGGACTGCTCATCGAGCTGCGCCCGGACCTGGTCGTACCGGTGCCGGCGGACGTGTCGGCGCTCGCCGTCCGGGTGCAGTCCCGGCTCTCGGTGGCCCGCGCGCTGGACGGGTTGGACCAGTTCACCCTGGAAGTTCTCGATGCGCTGCGCCTGTCCCGTACCGAGGAGCTGACCTCGGTGGACGCGGTGCTGGCGCTGACCTCGGTGGCCGCGCACGGCCCCGACCCGGCCACCGTCCGGGCCGCCATCGACGTCCTGCGCGCGCATGTCCTGGTCTACGGCGCGGACGCGGCGTTGCGCATCGTGCCGACCGTCGACGAGGTGTGCTCGCCCTACCCGGCGGGTCTCGGCCGGCCGGCCGAGCAGCTGGACGAGGCTGCCGCGGCGCTGGTCGCCGACCCGGCGAAGCTGCGCCGCACGCTGCTGTCCGCGCCGCCGCCCGCGCGGGCCGTGCTCGATCGGTTGGCCGCCGGGCCGCCGGTGGGCACGGTCGCGCGCGATCTGCCCGAGGACTCGCCGGTGCGCTGGCTGCTCGGCCACCACCTGCTGGTCCAGGTCGGCGACGGCTCGGTCGAGCTGCCCCGGGAGGTCGGCCTGCTGCTACGCCGGGACGCGGGCCCATTAGGCCCGCTGCATCCGCAGCCACCGGCCACCGAGCCGGTCCAGCGCGATCCGGAAGCCGCCGACTCCGCCGGGGCCGGGCAGGCGATGGAGGTGGTACGGCACGCCGAGGCGATTCTTGAAGCGCTGGCCGCCGAACCCCCGCTGGCGCTGCGCTCCGGCGGGCTCGGGATCCGCGAGCTGCGCCGGCTGGCCAAGGCGACCGGGCTGGACGAGTCGACCACCGCGGTGCTGGTGGAGCTGGCCTGGGCGGCCGGGCTGATCGGCACCGCCGAACTGTCCGCCCGCTCGGTCGAGTCGCAGTTCCTGCCGTCCGGGTCGTACGACCATTGGTGCGGTTCGTCGATCGCCCGCCGCTGGGCCGCGCTGGCCCGGGCCTGGCTGGCGATGACCCGGGAACCGCGGCTGGTCGGCGAACGGGACGAGCGGGACCGGCCCCTCAACGCGCTCTCCCCGGAGGCCGAACGGGCCGCGGCACCGGGTACCCGGCGGGCGGTGCTGCGGGTGCTGGCGGACCAGCCGGAGGGCGCCGCACCGGCCATCGAGGACGTGCTGGCTCGGCTGGCCTGGCAGGCGCCCCGTCGGGCGAAGGGCCGGGAACCGGGTACCCGCGCGGTGCTCGCCGAGGCCACCCTGCTCGGGCTGACCGGGCTCGGTGCGCTGACCTCGTACGGGCGGGCGCTGCTCGCGGTCACCGTGGCGCGCGCGGACGAGGATGACCCGCTGGGGGTACGGGCCCGCCCGGACGATCCCGCGGACCCGGTCATCGCCGGGCTGGACGCGCTCGTCCCGGCGCCGGTGGACCACGTGCTCGTCCAGGCCGACCTGACCGTGGTGGTACCCGGCCCGCCCGAACCGGCGCTCGCCGCCGAGCTCGCCGTCGTCGCCGAGCACGAGTCGGCCGGCGGGGCGACCGTCTACCGGGTCACCCCGGCCAGCGTGCGCCGGGCGCTGGACGCCGGGTACGCCGCGGCCGACCTGCACGCGCTGTTCGCCCGGCGGAGCCGTACCCCGGTGCCGCAGGGCTTGACGTACCTGGTGGACGACGTGGCGCGCCGGCACGGCGGGTTGCGGGTCGGCACCGCCGGGGCGTACCTGCGCAGCGACGACGAGGCCCTGCTGGCCGAGTTGCTGGTGGACCGCCGGCTGGCCACGCTCGCCCTGCGGCGACTGGCCCCGACCGTGCTGGCCACCCCGTCCAGCGCCGCCCGGCTGCTCGCCGCGCTGCGCGAGGCCGGCCACGCGCCGGTCGCCGAGGACGCCACCGGCGCGGCGGTACTGACCCGGCCGAAGGTACGCCGGGCGCCGGCCCGCCCGCCGGTGCGTACGACCGATCCGCTGGCCCCGGTACGGCTGCCGGTCCCGCGGGTACTCGGCATCGTGGAGCAGATCCGCCGGGGCGACGCGGCCGCCCGAGCCGCCCGGCGGGCGCCGGTGAGCGTACGGCCCACCAACGGGCACCCGCTGGACGGGTTCACCGCGGCCCAGGCACACACCCAGGCTCTGGCCGTACTCCAGCAGGCCATGCGGGACAAGGTGCGGGTCTGGGTGGGGTACGTGGACGCGCACGGGGCGGCCGCCCAGCGACTCGTCCGCCCGGTGTCGATCGGCGGCGGCTACCTACGCGCCGAGGACGAACGCACCGAGACGCTGCACACGTTCGCCCTGCACCGGATCACCGCCGCGGTGCCCGACGACGCGGGCTAACCTCGCCCGCGCCCGCGGACCGCGCCGATCACCGAGACCACCACCATGATCCCGAACGCGGTGCCCACCGACTCCCCCG
>DASRRF010000187.1:0-5063 GCA_035695905.1 Micromonosporaceae bacterium
TGCGAGTCCAGCGCGCCGGTCGGCTCGTCGGCGAGCACCATCCGCCGGTCGCCGACCAGGGCTCGGGCGATCGCGACCCGTTGCTGCTGGCCGCCGGAGAGGTTGTCCGGGAACCGGCCGGCCAGGTCGGCCATGTCCACCTCGGCGAGCGCGGCGAGCGCGGTGGCCCGGGCCCGGCGTACCGATCGCCCGTCCAGTTCCAGTGGCAGCGCGACGTTCTCCACCGCGGTCAGGCTGGGCAGCAGGTTGAGGTCCTGGAACACGTAGCCCACCCGGCGCCGGCGGACCGCGGCGAGCTGCCGGCGGCTCATCGCGCCGAGGTGCGCGCCTTCCACGTACACCTCGCCCTCGGTCGGCCGGTCCAGCCCGCCGGCGAGGTTGAGCAGGGTGGACTTGCCGGAGCCGGACGGCCCCATCACGGCGATCAGCTCGCCCGGCTCGACGGCCAGCGACACCCCGCGCAGCGCGTGCACGGCCGCCTCGCCGCGGCCGTGCGTACGGTGCACGTCGCGCAGCTCGAGAATCATCGCCGGCCCGCCTTCTCGTGACCGGGCGCGGGCGCCACGGCCGGCGCCGCACCGGGCGGGGTGTAGCGCACCAGGCTCGCCTCGCAGTGGTCCAGCCAGCGGATCTCCGCCTCGGCCTGGAAGATCATGGCGTCCAGGACCAGCCGCCAGGAGAGATCGTCCGGCTTGGCGTCCCTGGCCTTGAGCCGGGTGTACTCCTGCAGCGTCCGCATCGTGGCGGTGCGCTGGGTCTGCACCACGGTGCGGACGTCGACGCGCGGCGTGGTGAGCGCGAGGGCCAGCTTGATTGCCAGCTCGTCGCGCGGGCGATCGCTCCGGCTGATCGGCGTGGCGAACCACAGCGCCAGCTCGGCCCGGCCCGCGTCGGTGATCTCGTACGGCCGCTGCGCCCCTTCGGGTTCCGGCAGCGGCCGGACCAGCTCGTCCCGCTCCAGGCGGGACAGCGTGGTGTAGACCTGCCCGATGTTCAGCGGCCAGGTCGCGCCGGTGGACTCCTCAAACGCGGCGCGCAGCTGGTAGCCGTACATCGGGCCGCGCTCCAGCAGCGCGAGCAGACCATGACGGATGGACATACCTACGGAGTATGCATACCGGGTATGGTCAGCACAAGAGCCAGTTTACGGCAGCGGCACGGTGGCCGGTGAGACCCCCGCGACAATCCGCCAGCGGGTCGCCCGTACCGCGCAGTCCACCAGCGCGTCCAGCGCCAGCTTGCGCTGGTCCCCATCGGTCCCGCCGAGCGCGTGCCGCCACACCGCCGCGGTCCGCTCCTCCAGGTGTACGGCCAGCCGCAGCGCGCTGCCCGCGTCGGTGACCGGGAACGGCAGGGCGTACGCCGGCTCGGCGGGCGGTGCCGTGGCGCCTGCGCTCACCAGCCGTGTGAGCAGGGCGTCCCGGCGTACCCGGTGAACCGCCTCGGCGGCCCGGGCGGCGTCCAGCGCGGCGCCGTCCAGCCGCGCGCCGGCCACCCCGTACCCGAAAATGGCCGCGTGCTCGGCGGCGAGCGCGGCGGCCAGCCGGCTGTCGGCCTCGTTCACCGCCACTACACCCCGGTCATGTCCGCGCCGCCGGTCATGCCAGCACCGCCGCGTGGGTGGCCCGGCAGGCGGCGATCGAGCCGACCAGTCCGGCCCGGGCGGCCGGTGCGGACAGGCACGCGGCCGTCGCGTCCGCCTGGCCGGCCAGCTCCGCGGTACGCAGCGCCGCCAGGGCCGAGGCCGGCGTACCCGGCGCGGCACTGGCCGACGCACCCGCGGCCGGTACCGACGGCGCCGCCGTGGCGATCAGCTTGCCGAGCTCGACCACGTGGGTGAGGTGCGCGTCGCGCAGCGGGGTGAGCCTGGTAGCCAGGGCCGGAATCGCGGCGATCGTCGCGTCGTACTGCCTGGCCAGCGCGGCGGCCTGGGCCCGCAACGGCTCCAGCGGATCCGGACCGGGTGGCGGGGTCGGTTTACGGTCCAGCAGACCGCAGCCGGCCGTGCCGCTAGCCACCGCGGCGCCGACGCCGGCCAGCGTGACGATCACCGCACGCCGTCGGTATGTCTGCTGCTCAGCCGAGATTCGCATCAGGCAACAGTGAACACTATTGCTGCCGGGAGGACTTACGGGCGGGCCGGGCGTCCTCAACTCGGTCGGTTCTGCCGGGCGGCTCGGCCCTTCTCGGAGCGGCAGGCGGCCGGGAATGGTCACGGCGCGTTACGCTCAGCGCAACCGCCGATCGGCCTGCGCCCCGGCGGCACATAAGCATGGCGGCCCAGGTCGCCCGTCCCACGGGAGGTGCGGCGGATGGCAGAGCGTAGCCGCGCCGCGGGGCGGAGCTCCACCGTGGCTCGCGTACGCGAGGTGGTCGGGCCGGTGCTCGCCCGGGCCGGGTACGACCTGGAGGATCTGGCGGTCACCCAGGCCGGTCGCCGGCAGGTGGTCCGGATCACCGTGGACGGCGACGCCGGGGTGAACCTGGACGTGGTCGCCGAGCTGTCCCGGGACATCTCCGCCGCGCTGGACGCGGCCGAGAGCGCCGGTCCGGCGTTGACCCCGGGGGAGTACACGCTGGAGGTCAGCTCGCCCGGGGTGGACCGGCCGCTCCTGCTGCCCCGGCATTGGCGGCGCAATGTGGGCCGGCTGGTCAAGGTCACCATGGGTGCGCAGCGGCAGGTACAGGGTCGGCTGCTCTCGGCCGACGACGCGGGCGTCGTGCTCGACCTGGCCGGCGAGCGGCTGACCGCGGGCTACGCCGACCTCGGCCCTGGACACGTGCAGCTGGAGTTCTCCCGCCCGGCGCCGG
Organism: Micromonosporaceae bacterium; assembly: GCA_035695905.1. Taxonomy (GTDB): domain Bacteria; phylum Actinomycetota; class Actinomycetes; order Mycobacteriales; family Micromonosporaceae; genus EFPC-2. Next base: position 2,812 of record DASRRF010000187.1, read on the forward strand.
GGGACGGGTACGACATCGAGGAGGACGAGGAGTGAACATCGACCTCACGGCCCTCCGCGCGCTGGAGCGCGAGCGGGAGATTCCGTTCGACACGATTCTCGCGGCCATCGAGACCGCGCTGCTCACGGCGTACCGGCACACCGAAGGCGCGGAGGCGCACGCCCGCGTGGAGATCGACCGCAAGACCGGCGCGGCCACGGTCTACGCCCAGGAGATGGACGAGGACGGCGCGGTACGCCGGGAGTGGGATGATACGCCGCACGACTTCGGGCGGATCGCGGCGATGACCGCCAAGCAGGTGATCCTGCAGCGCCTACGGGAAGCCACCGACGAGGTGCATTTCGGCGAGTACGCCGGCCGCGACGGCGACCTGGTGACCGGCGTCGTCCAGGCGCACGAGGCCCGGTCGGAGAAGGGCATCGTCACCGTCGACCTCGGCAAGCTCGAAGCTGTGCTGCCCGCCGCGGAACAGGTGCCTGGCGAGCTGTACCCGCACGGCCAGCGGATCAAGTGCGTGGTCGTACACGTGTCGAAGGGTTTCCGCGGCCCGCAGATCACCCTGTCCCGGACCCACCCGAACCTGGTCCGCAAGCTCTTCGCGCTGGAGGTACCGGAGATCGCCGACGAGACCGTGAAGATCGAGGCGATCGCCCGGGAGGCCGGTCACCGTACGAAGATCGCGGTCCGCTCGATGATCCCCGGGGTGAACGCGAAGGGCGCCTGTATCGGGCCGATGGGCGCCCGGGTCCGCGCGATCATGAATGAGCTGCACGGCGAGAAGATCGACATTATCGACTGGTCGGACGACCCGGCCACGTTCGTCGGCAACGCGCTGTCCCCGGCGAAGGCGCTGCGGGTCGAGGTGATCGATGCCATCGGGCGTACCGCGCGGGTGATCGTACCGGATTATCAGCTTTCGCTGGCAATCGGGCGAGAAGGACAGAATGCGCGGCTGGCCGCCAAGCTGACCGGATGGCGCATCGACATCCGTCCAGATACCGCGGAAGCCGCAACGCCAGCCGGTTGACCGGACCATCCCGCGTAAACTCCCGCGCCCGCCGCCCGGACCGCGCTTGAATCTCCCGTTCAGGGTAGACTTTCTCGGTGGAACGTCGCGCGATCCCGGTGCGCACGTGTGTGGGTTGCCGGGAACGTGCGCCGGCCTCCGAGTTGTTGCGGGTTGTCGCGGTGGAGCAGGGGTCTGACCGGTTCAGTCTCATGCCCGACCCGACACGTCGGCAGTCGGGTCGGGGAGCGCACGTGCATCCCGACCCAGCCTGTCTCGGCAAGGCGGAGCGCCGCCGCGCCTTCGGGCGCGCGTTGCGCATCACCGGAGTCATCGACACCGGTCCGCTGCACGAGGCGATCTCGCACTCGGAACCGCCGCTGGTGGGCGCGTGAGCCCCACCCGGAGAGCAAGGTAGGACGACCGACATGAGCACACGATGAAGTCCCTGAAATGACAAGGCTTCAAGTGGACGAGTGAGGTCGCAGCGGGTTACCTGCCCGTGCGGCCTCGGAGTGAGGAGTGCAGTGGCAGGCAAGGCCCGCGTACACGAGCTGGCGAAGGAGCTCGGCGTCGAGAGCAAGATCGTGCTCGCAAAGCTCCAGGAGATGGGCGAGTACGTCAAATCCGCGTCGAGCACCGTCGAAGCTCCCGTCGCGCGGCGGCTGCGGCAGGTGTTCGTCGCCACCCCCACGGCGGCACCCAGCGCCCCGGCTGCGCCGGTGGCGGAGACCGTAGGCGTGACGAAGGCCCCGGCGAAGCCGGCGCCGCAGAAGCGTACGGCGAAGCCCGTACCCGCACCGCCGGCACCGACCGGTGGGCCGGTCGTACAGCCGGCGAGCGCACACGACATCGAGGTGGCGGCCGCCGAAGCGCGCGCCGCGACCCTCAAGGCCGAGCAGGAGGCCGCCGTCAAGGCAGCACAGCAAGCCGCCAAGCGCCGCCAGCCGGCGCCCGACAGCGGCACCGGCGTGGGTACGGCGACTCCGAAGCCGAGCCCGACCATGCTTCCGCCGCGCACCGGCACACCGGCGGCGCCCCGCCCGGCCGGACCCAGCGCGCCCGGTGGCCGCCCCGGCGGTCGAAGCGGCGGCAACAACCCGTACGGCATCACGCCGTCCGGCCAGCGACCCTCGCCCGCGGGAATGCCGCGGCCCAACCCGGCATCCACGTCGCCGCGTCCCAGCCCGGCGTCGATGCCGCCGCGTCCCAGCCCGTCCCAGATGCCGTCCCAGCGCCCCGGCCG
>DASRRF010000188.1:0-2997 GCA_035695905.1 Micromonosporaceae bacterium
GCGTTGTCGCGATTGGATTGTCCGGCATGGACGGTGGGCTGCTGCGCGGCCCTCGCAAGGACGTACTGCGGATCGTAGAAAACGGCCGGATGCGCCTGTTGCGCGGCAACCACTCGGGGAACGTCGAACAGGTCAACGACGGTCTACTGAGGACGTTGATGAGCCGTGGGCTCGTCCCGGTGATCGCGCCGCTCGCGCTGAGTTGGGATGACCGGGTGATCAATGTGGACGGTGACCGGGTGGCGGCCGCGGTCGCCTGGTCGCTATCCGCCAGTGACCTGGTCATGCTCAGCGACGTCAGCGGGCTGACCGAGGGCACCGGGGGCCCGCTGGTGCGCAGCGGTCATCTGGCCGAGCTCGACGAGCGGCTGATGCCGATGGCCAGCGGCCGCATGCGGGTCAAGCTCCTGGCCGCGGCGGCCGCGCTGTCCCGCGGCGTAGGGCGGGTTGCGATCGCCTCCGCCCTTGCCCCAGCCCCGGTGACCGCGGCCCTGTCCGGCGGCGGCACCCAGCTTGTATCGGGAGATGTTGATGGAGCCGGTTAGCTTCCTCGTTGGTCTGGTGGACCGGTACAGCCCGTCCGGATCGGAGCGGACGGTCGCCGAGTACGCCAGCGGATGCCTGCGTGAGGCCGGGCTGGACGCGCACGTCGACCCGGCCGGCAACGTCTGCGCCGAGATCGGTACCGGCGACTGCGCGCTGCTCTTCCTCGGCCACATCGACACGGTGGACGGCGATCGGGGCGTACGGGTGGCCGACGGCTGCGTGCACGGCCGCGGTGCGGTCGACGCGAAGGGACCGTTTGCCGCGTTCGCCGCCGCACTCGTCCGGCTTGCCGCCGTGCCCGGCCGGCGGGTGGTGCTCGTCGGCGCGGTGGAGGAGGAGACGCTCTCCTCAAACGGCGCACGGTACATTGTGGACAGATACCGGCCGGAGTGCGCCATCATCGGCGAGCCGAGCGGGTGGCAGGGGCTCACCCTCGGCTACAAGGGCCGCCTCGCCCTGCGTTACCGGGGCGTCTCGGTACCCGAGCACGGCGCGGCGCCCGGACCCTCGCCGCTACAGCGGGCGGTGGACTACTGGAACGCGCTGTGCGCCTACCGGGATGCCTACAACGCCGACAAGTCGGTGTTCTACCAGCTCGACCTGAGCCTGCAGGACATCCGGCAGAGCGCGACGCCGGAGCGCACCGAGGTCGAGCTCATCGGGCACGCCCGGCTGCCGATCGGGCTGGACCCGGATGAGCTGAAGGCACAGGCGATAGCCGCCGGCGACGGCGCAACCGTCGAGCCGGTCGACGACGCGCCGCCGATCCTGGCCGGCAAGAACAACCCGCTGGTACGCGCGTTCCTGCGGGCGATCCGGCGGCACGGAGGCCAGCCGGCGTTCAAGGTGAAGACCGGCACCTCCGACATGAACATCGTCGGACCCGCCTGGGGCGTACCGATCCTGGCGTACGGACCGGGCGACTCGAGCCTTGACCACACCCCGTTCGAGTTCCTGCGCATCGATGAGTACCTGCGCTCCATCGACATCCTCACCGATGTGGTCGCCGCCCTCTCGGACCGCCTGCCGGTCGGGTCAGATCGGGTGCAGTCCGGGGAAGGTTAGTCCGGCCCGCTCATCCCAGCCGTGCATGAGGTTCATCACCTGCACGGCGGTACCGGCGCCGCCCTTCACCAAGTTGTCGACCGCGGCGAGGACGACCAGTCGCCGGCCCGGGGAGTCCAGCGCGAAGCCGACGTCGCAGAAGTTCGACCCGGCGAGCCAGCGCGGGTCGGGGTACCGGTTCTGGCCGCGGGTCAGCGCGACGATGCGGACGAACGGCGCGTGCGCGTACGCGTTGGCGTACAGCCGGCGTACGTCCCCGGTGTCGAGCGGCTTGCGTAGGGTCAGATGGGCCTTGATGAGTACGCCGCGGACGGGTTCGACGGCGGTCACCGTCATCTGTACGGCATCGGGTGGCAGGCCGAGTTCCTGGCAGACCTCGGCGTGGTGCCGGTGGCCGGTCGGGGCGTAGACGCGCATCGCGCCGGCCCGCTCGGCGTGGTGTGCCGACGGGTCGGCGAGCGCGCCCGCACCGGAGGAACCGGTCAGCGCGTCGATGATGATCGGTGGCTCGACGAGTCCGGCGCCGACCGGGGGCGCCAGGGCGAGGATCGATGGGGTCGCCATGCACCCGGGTACGCTGGCTCGCGTCGCGGTGGACAGTCGGGCCGCGTACCGCTCCGGGATGCCCGGCGTCCACTCCCCGTCCAGCGCGGCGAAGCCGTACACCTTCTTGCGTTGCCCTTCGTCCCTGAGCCGGTGGTCCGCGGCCAGGTCGATCCAGCGGGGGGCGAGCGGCGCCAGCTCCGGATACTGCGCCAGCAGGGTGCCGTGCGGCAACGCGGAGAGGATGACGTCCGCGTCGGACAGTGTCTCGGGTCGGGTGAAGCGCAGCGGCGTCATCCCGCGCAGGTTGGGGTGAACCGAACCCAGCGGCTGGCCGGCGGCACGCCGGGCCACGATCTGTCCTAACTGGACCTTCGGGTGCCCGAGCAGGATGCGCACCAGTTCGCCGCCGATGTACCCGGAGCCGCCGAGCACCGTGACCCGCAGCTGGGCCATCATGCGCTCCCGCGTACCCATTCGATGATGGCCGCGGCGATGTCCGGCCCGGCCGCCTGCTGGGTCCAGCGGAACTCCGGCCGATGGTTCACCTCCAGTACGAAGAGCTGCCCATCGGCGTCCTCGAGCACATCCACACCGACCACGCCGCCGCCGACCGCCGCCGCGGCCGCCAGCGCGCACGTGCCGATCTCGTCGGTCGGGTGCACCGGACTCGGCCGCTGGTGCCGGGTGAGGTTGCGGATCCAGTGGTCCGCCTTGCGTTCGACCACGCAGACCACCCGGTCGCCGGTCACGAACGCGCGCAGGTCGCGGCAGCCCGGTCCGACGAAGCGCTGTAGGTAGTAGACAGTGCGGGCGGCCGACGGGAGGGCCTCCTGGTAGTCG